>CAXTDA010000112.1:0-10187 GCA_964242935.1 uncultured Burkholderiaceae bacterium
ATCATCACCGCCTGGTCAAATCTTAATGGCACGAATTACTAACTCAGGACACTAGTGCCGGCGCGTGCGCCGTCATGCCGCATCCGATCGTGTTACAACCCTGTGCGTGATGCGGGGATTCGTCGCCACCGCACGCGCGATTCGAGGGGAGTGGTCGCATGCGCCCGGCAATGCAACGAGGGACGGTCTACGGTACGTTGCTGAACCATCGCGACGCGCTCGCGGCGCTGGGCGACGCCGTCGATGCGCCGCCCTACAAGGCGCCGCCGAAGGCGCCGATCCTGTATATCAAGCCGCGCAATACCTGGGTCGCCGCGGGCGAGGCCGTCGTGGTTCCCGACGGCATCGACGAGCTCGAGATCGGCGCGACGCTGGGTCTGGTGATCGGGCGCACCGCCTGTCGCGTTCGCGAGAGCGACGCGCTGTCCTTCGTCGCCGGTTACGTCATCGTCGACGACGTGAGCGTGCCGCATGCGTCGTACTACCGACCGTCGTTGCGCTTCAAGGCGCGCGACACCTTCTGCCCGATCGGGCCGTTCGTGGACCCCGACGGGGTGGGACCACCCGACGCGCTCGGCATCTCGGTCGCGATCGACGGCGAGACCGTGCATCGTGCGAGCACGGCCGGCCTGATCCGTCCGGTGGCGCGATTGCTCGCCGAGGTCAGCGACTTCATGACGCTCGGTCCCGGCGATGTGTTGTCGGTCGGCGTGGCCGCGGGCGCGCCGCGGGCGCGGGCAGGGCAGCGGGTGAGCATCGCGATCGACGGTCTCGGGCGCCTCGACCATCCGATGGTCGCCGAAAGGTCCCTGCACGATGCGGCGTAGCGCGCGCGTCGCGTTCGGCGGCGCCGTCCACGACGCGATCGAGCATGCCGACGGCGTGCAGCTCGCCGACGGTCGGGTCCTCGACGAGTCGCAGGTGGTGTGGCTGCCGCCGTTCGAGCCGGGCACGATCATCGCGCTCGGCATCAACTATGCCGACCACGCGAAAGAGCTCGCCAAGGAGCTGACGATCGGTGCGCAGGACGAGCCGCTCGCCTTCTTGAAGGCCCCGAACGCGCTGCTCGGCCACCGCGGCTTCACGCGCAGGCCGACGGACGCGACGTTCATGCATTACGAATGCGAGCTCGCCGTGATCATCGGCAGGACCGCCAAGAAGGTCGCGCGCCGTGACGCGATGGCCCATGTCGCCGGTTATTGCGTCGCCAACGACTACGCGATCCGCGACTACCTCGAGAACTACTACCGCCCGAACCTGCGCGTGAAGAACCGCGACGGCTGCACGGTGCTCGGCCCGTGGCTGGTGGCCGCTGCCGACGTGCCCGAGCCGCACGCGCTGGCGCTCCGGACGCTGGTCAACGGCAAGCTGACCCAGAGCGGGAACACGCGTGACCTGATCGATGACATCCCTGCGCTGATCGAGTATCTGAGCGGCTTCATGACGCTCGCGCCGGGCGACGTGATCCTGACCGGGACGCCCGAAGGCGTGACCGATGTGCAGGTCGGCGACGAAGTGGTCACCGAGATCGACCGCATCGGCCGGCTCGTCAATACCATCGTCGGCGATGCCGCGTTCGGTCGTTGAATGTCGATGAACCGGAGCAGATGAGCATGCGGGTCCATCACCTGATTGCCAACCAGGCCGTCGAGAGCCGCAACTATTTCGAGACCATCGATCCGGCCACGCAGGAGGTGCTGGCCGAGGTGGCTGCCGGCGGCGCTGCGGAGGTCGACGCGGCGGTAGCAGCGGCAAAGGAAGCGTTCCCGAAGTGGGCCGCGCTGCCGGCCGCCGAGCGCGCGAAGATGATGGTCCGGCTCGGCAATCTGATCGTCGAACACGTGCCCGAACTCTCCGAGCTCGAGACGCGCGACGCCGGTCAGGTCATCGCGCAGACGCGGAAGAACCTGGTGCCCCGCGCCGCCGACAACTTCTACTACTTCGCCGAGATGTGCACCCGCGTCGATGGCCATACCTACCCGACGCCGACGCATCTCAACTACACGCTGTATCACCCGGTCGGCGTCTGCGCCCTGATCTCGCCGTGGAACGTCCCGTTCATGACGGCCACCTGGAAGATCGCCCCCTGCCTCGCGTTCGGCAACACGGCGGTCCTGAAGATGAGCGAGCTGTCGCCGATGTCGATTTCGCGCTTCGGGGAGCTGGCTGTCGAAGCCGGCCTGCCGAAGGGCGTGCTGAACATCGTGCATGGCTACGGCCGTGAAACCGGCGAGCCGCTGTGCGGCCATCCCGACGTGCGCGCGATCTCGTTCACCGGATCGACCGCGACCGGCCAGCGGATCGTCCAGACCGCCGGGCTGAAGAAGTTCAGCATGGAGCTCGGCGGCAAGAGCCCGTTCGTGGTCTTCGAAGACGCCGACACGGATCGTGCGCTCGACGCCGCGCTGTTCATGATCTATTCCAACAACGGCGAGCGCTGCACCGCGGGCTCGCGGATCCTGATCCAGAAGAGCATCTACGCCGAGTTCGCCCGGCGCTTCGCCGAACGCGCGAGCCGCATCGCGGTCGGCGATCCGATGGATGCCGAAACCGTGGTGGGCCCGATGATCAGCCAGGGGCACCTGTCCAAGGTGCGCAGCTATATCGGGATCGGTTCGGGAGAAGGCGCGACGCTGCTGACGGGCGGCCTCGACGCGCCCGACCTCCCCGACGCGATGAAGCGGGGCAACTTCGTGCGCCCGACCGTGTTCGCCGATGTGCGCAACGATATGCGCATCGCGCAGGAAGAGATCTTCGGGCCGGTGGCCTGCCTGATCCCGTTCGACGACGAAGCCGACGCGATACGCCAGGCGAACGACATCGAATACGGCCTTTCGAGCTACGTGTGGACCGAGAACCTCGGCCGCGCCCACCGCGTGGCCGCGGCAATCGAAGCCGGCATGTGCTTCGTCAACAGCCAGAACGTCCGGGACCTTCGTCAGCCCTTCGGCGGCACCAAGGCCTCCGGAACCGGCCGCGAAGGAGGCGTCTGGAGCTACGAGGCGTTCCTCGAACCGAAGAACGTCTGCGTGTCGCTGGGCTCGCACCACATTCCGCGCTGGGGCGCCTGAGATGAGCCTTTACACCCTCCAGAAGTTCATGTTCGACATCAATCGGGGCGCCGATGTGCAGGCTCGCTATCGCGCGGGCGCGAGCGAGCGAGCGGCGTTGCTGGCGCAGTACGACCTGACGGCCGAGGAGCGCGAGGCGATCGAGACCGGCGACATCGGGAAGCTCTACGTGCTCGGTTGCAACGGACAACTGTTGATGCACTTCGCACCCCTGCTCGGCATGGAATGGGCGGCGTATATCGCCGCCATGCGCGACGGCGTCAGGAAGTACGGCCCGGTTCGCGCCGGCGTCTATGCGATGACCACCGCCGCCGACGACCGCGTCGCCGGGGTTTGATTCGAATCGGAAAGCTCGATCACCATGCCGCTCGTCTTCTCCGCCGTCTGCAGCCACGCGCCCGGCATCACCGGCCGGGCCCATCTCGCGGATCGGGTCGTCAAGGATGAATTCCACGCGCAGTTCGATCGACTGGGCGAGGAACTGCGGGCCAGTCGACCCGACGCGATCATCATCGTCGCCGCGGAGCACTTCGCGAATTTCTTCATGAACAACATGCCGGCCTTCGCGATGGGCATGGCCGAGGACTATGTCGGACCGATCGAGGATCCGCAGTGGTTGGGAATCGAGCGCACCCGGATCCCCGGCAACGCGGCGCTGTCGCGGCGGATCATTCGCGACGTGATGGAGAGCGTCGACGTCGCCTATGCCGAGGAATGGAAGTTCGATCACGGAATCATCGTTCCGCTCCATTTCCTCACGCCGGCGTACGACACCGCCGTCATCCCCGTCAACATCAATTGCCAGGGTCCGCCGCTGACACCGCTTCATCGGGCGTGGACCTTCGGCGAGGCATTGCGGCGCGCCTGCGACAACGCGTCGGAGCGGATCGCATTGGTCGGGACCGGCGGCATCTCCCACTGGCCGGCGACGCCCGATTCGGGAAGGGTCAACGAAGCGTGGGATCGCGATTTCATGGACCGCTGGTGCGCGAACGACCGCGAGCGGCTGCTCGCGTACACCGACGAGTCGATCTATCGCGACGCGGGACAGGGCGGCTTCGAGATCCGCACGTTCATCACCGTCGCCGCGGCGGCACGGGGGCAGGGTCGCATCCTGTACATGAAGGCGATTCCCATCTTCGCGGTGACCTGCACGGCCGCCGTCATGAACGTGCACTGACCGATGCCGCACATCGTCGTCCTCTATACCGACAACCTCGAGGGTGACGTCGACGTCTCGACGCTCTGCCGCGCGCTCGCGGATGCGCTGCTCGAGCAGCGCGACGAGGCGGGGAAGGCCGTGTTCCCCCCGGGCGGAACGCGCGTCTTCGCGTACCCGGCGCCGCACTTCGCGGTCTCGGATGGCGGCGACGCGGACCGCGCGGCCGGCGGGAGCGGCGATTGCGGCTTCGTCTACGTCAACCTGCGCATGGGGCTCGGGCGATCGGAGGCGGTCAAGCAACGGACCGGCGACGCGCTGCTCGCCGCGGCGCGCCGACGGCTCGCGCCGGTGCTCGACCGTCGCCGCGTGGGACTGACGCTCCAGATCGACGAGAGCCCGGGCCAGGTCTACAACGGCCGACTCGGCAACCTGCATTCCCTCTTTTCGGGGTAGGGGCGATGTTGGAACCGGACCAGATCGAAGCGCTTGCATGCGAGCTCCAGGATGCGGAAACCCGTCGCGTGCAGGTCGAGCACTTCTCGAAGCGCTTCCCCGGCATGACCATCGAGGATGGCTATTCCATCGCGCGACGCTGGGTCGCGAACAAGGTCGCCGGCGGACGGTCGGTGCGCGGCCACAAGATCGGCTTGACCTCGCGAGCGATGCAGCAAGCGAGCCAGATCACCGAGCCGGACTACGGCACGTTGCTCGACGACATGTTCTTCGAGCAGGGCGACATTCCGGTCGACCGGTTCATCAAGCCGCGTGTCGAGGTCGAGCTCGCCTTCGTGCTGGGCAGGCGACTGCAGGGCCCGCATGTGGCGATCACCGACGTCCTCGCCGCCACCGAATACGTCGTGCCCGCCATCGAGATCATCGACGCGCGCATCGAGCAGTTCGACCGCACGACCGGCACGATGCGGAAGGTCTTCGACACCATCGCCGACAACGCGGCGAACGCGGCGATCGTGACCGGCGGACGTCCCGTCCGGGCGGACGCGCTCGACCTCCGATGGGTGCCCGCGCTGCTGCACAAGAACGCTGTCATCGAGGAGTCGGGCGTCGCCGCGGCCGTGCTGAACCACCCGGCCACCGGCGTGGCGTGGCTCGCCAACAAGCTGGCGCCCTGGGGCGAATATCTCGAAGCCGGCGAGACCGTCCTCGCGGGCTCGTTCACGCGTCCCGTCGCGGCGGCGCGCGGTGATGTCTTCCATGCCGACTACGGGTCGCTCGGCTCCATCGCGTTTCGCTTCGTCTGATGGGAAGGTCGGCGCTCAGGTCGGCGGTCAGGTAGCGAGGTCGAACGTCGCCACCACCGGCGCGTGGTCTGACGGCTGCTTCTTCTTCCGCTCGTCGCGATCGATCGTGCACGCGGTGGACGCCTGCCGCATCGCGTCCGACACGAGGATGTGGTCGATCCTGAGGCCGCGGCCCTTCTGGAAGCCGAGCATGCGGTAGTCCCACCAGCTGAACGATCTTGGCGGCTGCTCGAAGAGCCGGAACGCGTCGACGAGGCCGAGCGACGCGATGGCGCGTAGCGCGTCGCGCTCGGCGGTCGAACACATCACCTGGCCTTCCCAAGCCGCGGGATCGTGGACGTCGCGGTCCTCCGGGGCGACGTTGTAGTCGCCGAGCACGACGAGGCGTTCGTGCGCCGCGAACTCGCCGCGGAGCCAGTCCTTCAGCGCAGCCATCCAGCGCAGCTTGTACGCGTACTTGTCGGTCCCGACCGACTGGCCGTTCGGGACGTAGACGCAGACGACGCGCACCGTGCCGACGGTCGCCGACAGCACCCGCTTCTGGTCGTCCTCGAAACCGGGGATGTCGGGCAGCACGTCGACGACCGGCACACCGAGCCGCGTGACGATCGCGACGCCGTTGTAGGTCTTCTGGCCGATGAACCGCGCGCCGTAGCCCGCCGCCTCGAGTTCGGCGACCGGAAACTTGTCGTCGGTGACCTTCGTCTCCTGCAACGCCAGCACGTCGACCGGGTTGCGGGCGAGCCAATCGAGCACGTGCGGCAGGCGGATGTTGAGCGAGTTGATGTTCCAGGTGGCGAGTTTCATGCGGCCGGTCGGTGTCGAAAGACAGGACCGCCAGCATGCCCGATCATCATCGTTCGACGAAAGCCGAACGGGTCAGCGCTGCACGCCCCAACGCCGCACCGTCACCCGTTCGATCGTGTCGAACACGAGATGCTCGAACAGCATGCCGATCACGATCACGGTCGCGAGTCCCGCGAAGACGCGGTCGGTGTACAGCTCGTTCCGGTTCTGGAAGATGTACCAGCCGAGGCCGCCATTGCCCGACGAGGCGCCGAAGAACAGCTCGGCCGCGATCAGCGTGCGCCACGCGAACGCCCAGCCGATCCGGAGACCCGAGAGGATCGCCGGCATCGCGGACGGGACGAGGATCAGCATCGTGTAGCGCAGGCCGCGGAGGCCGTAGTTGCGGCCGGCCATCCGCAGCGTCTCGGGCACGCCCTGGAAGCCCGCGAACGTGTTCAACGCGAGCGGCCACAGGACCGAGTGGACGAGGACGAACAGCAGGCTCGCCTTGCCGAGCCCGAACCACAGCAGCGCGAGCGGAAGCAGCGCGATCGCGGGCAGCGGGTTGAACATCGTCGTCAGCGTCGACAGCAGGTCGCGGCCGACCCGCGTGGAGATCGCGAACGCGGTCAGGAAGAACGCGACGACGATTCCGATCGCGTAGCCCTGCAGCAGCAGCGTCAGCGAGATCCACGCCTTCGCCGGCAGCTCGCCGCTCGCGACATCGGTCGCGAAGGCGCGCGCCATCTGCAGGAAACCCGGCAGCAGCAGGTCGTTGCCGGCGAGTCGCGCGGCGGCCTCCCACGCGGCGGCCAGCGCCGCGACGATCAACGCCTTCCGCAGCCAACCGACGCGCAGCAGTCGCGCCGACCAGGGCAGCGCGCGTTCGGGGACGGACGGCGGCAGCGGCTCGAGCGGCCGCTCGAACTCGGCACGGATCCTGGGCGCGACGGCGTTCACTGCCCGGCCCCGACGGGAAGCGCGTCGTCGAACAGCAGGCGGTGGATGCGTTGAGCCTGCACCTGGAACGCCGGGCTGCCGGCGCTATGGAGCCCGAACTCGTGCGCGTTGAGCTCGGCGCGCACGCGGCCCGGCCGCGGCGACAGGACGACGATGCGCGTGCCGACGATCAACGCCTCGTCGATCGAGTGCGTGACGAAGATCAGCGTGAAGCCGACCGCGTCGGCGAGCGCGAGCAGCTCTTCCTGCATCTGGCGGCGTGTCAGCGCGTCGAGCGCCGCGAACGGCTCGTCCATCAGCAGCACGCGCGGTTCCATCGCGAGCGCTCGGGCGATCGCGACGCGCTGCTTCATCCCGCCGGACAGCGTGTGCGGGTAGGCGTCGGCGAAGTCGGCGAGCCCGACCCGGTCCAGCGCCGCGAGCGCGCGCTCCCGGGCAACGCGCCGGTCGCAGCCGCGCGCGACGCGGAGCGGAAAGACGACGTTGCCGAGGACCGTCTTCCACGGCGGCAGCTGGTCGAACTCCTGGAACACGACGATGCGGTCGGGGCCCGGTCCATGGATCGGCCGACCGTCGAGCCGGATCTCGCCTTCGCGCGGTTCGACGAAGCCCGCGATCGCCTTCAGCAACGACGACTTGCCGCAGCCCGACGCGCCGAGCAACACCAGACGGTCGCCCTCGTGCACGTCGAATCCGACCCGGTGGGTCGCCCGGACAACCCTATCGCCGCTCGTGTACTCGAGCGTGACGCCGTCGAGCTGCAGCAGGGGGCGCGACGGCGCGGCGTCGACGGCGACCGGTATCGCCGCGGCGTGGCGCGTCGCGACCTCGGCGACGGGCTCCTCGCGGAACGCGATCGCGGCCATCGTCAGCTCGCGGCCGCGTTGTGCGCGTCGTCGAACACGTAGTCCTTCGCCGACGACGGACGACGCTTGATCGCGCCGACGCGATGCATGAAGTCCGCGAGCCCGAACGTGTTCTCGAGCGTCAGCTTGTAGTCGACCCGCGGGTCGCGGAGGATCTTCAGCAGCAGCGCGCGGTCGATTCCCGAGCGATTGCTGCGGATGAAGATGTCGGCCGCGAGCTCGGGGTTCGAGCGCACCAGCGCCGCGGCCTCGGCGAGTCCCTCGACGAACGCGCGATACGTCTTCGGGTTCTCGCTGCGGTACTTCTCGGTCGCGTACAGCACCGACGCCGACGACGGGCCGCCGAGGACGTCGTAGCTGTCGAGCACGACGTGGACGGCGGGGTTGCCGGCGACCTCCTGTTCCTGGAACGGCGGGCTCGAGAAGTGGGCGGAGATCTCGCTCCCGCCTTTGAGCAGCGCCGCGGTCGCGTCGGGATGCGGCAGCGCGATCTGCAGCTTGTCGAGGCGGCTGAACTGCGCGTCGCCCCAGCGCTTCGCGGACGCGAGTTGCAGCAGGCGCGACTGCATCGACACGCCGGCCGCCGGCATCGCGATGCGGTCGCGATCGGTGAAGTCGGCGATCGTCTGAACCGACGGGTTGCTCGTGACGAGCTGATAAGGCAGGTTGCCGAGCGACGCCACGGCCCGCACGTTCTGCCGTCCCGCGGTCCGGTCCCACAGCGTCAGCATCGGGCCGATCCCGGCGCCGCCGACGTCGATCGATCCCGACAGCAGCGCCTCGTTGATCGACGCGCCGCCCGACAGCTTGACGATCTCGAGCTTGACGTCGACGCCGAGCGCCTTGCCGTGCTTCTCGACCAGCTTCTGGTCCTGCGCGACGCTGACGAGGAGATAGATCACGCCGAACTGCTCGGCGATGCGGAGCTGGCCTTCGGCGCGCGCCGGCGACCCGGCGATCGCGCACCAGAAGACGAGCGCGGCGGCGAGGCCGCCCTTCAACGACTTGAACATGGAATCCTCGATGGACAGCGGGCAACGACGACGAGCCCGGGCGACGAACTCAGACCGGCACGTCGCCTTCGATCGTCGTGCGGTTGAGCCGGCGACGCAGGTGCTCGGGACACCCGGCGGCCAGATGAATCACCGACCGGTTGTCCCAGAACACCATGTCGTGCGGCTGCCAGCGATGCCGGTAGATGTGTTCCGGGCGGACGCTGTGCGCGAACAGCTGGCCGAGCAGGTCGCGGCTCTCGTCGTCGGGCAGGCCGACGATGCGGGTCGTGAAATGCTCGCCGACGAAGAGCGCCTTCCGGCCGTTGCCGGGATGGGTGCGGACGATCGGGTGTTCGACCGGGGCAACTTCGGCGATCTGCGCCGCGGTCAGCGCCGGCCGCCACGGGCTGCGCTTCCTGAGCTCCTCGTACTTCGCGAGATACGAATGTTCGGCGCGGCGACCCTCGACCGCTTCGCGGAGCGCCGACGGCAGCGTGTCGTATGCGAGGTGCATGTTCGCGAACAGCGTGTCGCCGCCTTCGGCGGGCAGCTCCTGCGCGTGCAGCATCGAACCGAGGCTCGGGCGTTCCTTGTACGAGAGGTCCGAATGCCAGTAGTGACCCGCGTCGCCGAGACCGATCGGTTCGCCGTTTTCCTTGATGTTCGACACCACCAGGATCTCGGGATGGCCGGGCAACTGGAATTGCCGCAACACGTGGATCTGCAGCGGCCCGAAGCGGCGGCTGAATTCGATCTGCTGCTCGGGCGTGATGCGCTGTTCGCGAAAGACGAGCACGTGACGATGCGCATCGACGATCGCGCCGAAATCGTTCTCGTCGATCGGCCGCGACAGGTCGAGGCCGCGAACCTCGGCGCCGAGCGGGGCATCGAACGCGCCGATGCGGACGCGGCGGACGACATCGTCGCCTCGCGTCGGGCGCGGCGCTTCCAGAACGGTACTCATCGAGCAGGCGACCGCGGGCGCGGCGGCGGTCTTCGGGTGACGGGGCTGCGCAGTCTAGTCAGCCGTCCGCCCGATGCGAACGACAGATTTCGCATGGCCTTCCACGCAAATGGAATGAGCG
>CAXTDA010000113.1:0-10147 GCA_964242935.1 uncultured Burkholderiaceae bacterium
TGACCGCGTTCAAGGGCGGCGTCCGCAAGAACAGCGCGCCGATGACCGCGATCGCGTCGCGCCTCTCCGAGGCGGAGATCAAGGCGGTGGCGGACTACGCGGCCGGCCTGCGCTGACGCCGTACCCGTTCTCCCGAACGCAGCAATCGCGCTCTTGCGCTCCTTGATCCTTTCTTGACGCTGGCCGGCGCGATCTCTTCGCGCCCTTGAACCGCTCGCTTCTACGCTTGCTGCGCGTCAGCCGGCGCGAGCCCTTCGGCACGTCCTGATCGACTCGGGGCGTGGACAGCGATGAACCCGTTCGAGATCTTCGGCCTGATGGCGGCCGCGGCATTGGTCATCCAGCTGCTGCTCGCCGCCTTGCTGCACCTGGAAGCCCGCCTCATGGCGAACGAGGTCGATCGCTCCGAGGAGCGGACGCACGTTCCGCTGGACTGATCGCGATGCGGCTCGTCGGCAGGTCGCTTTGCGTCCCGCTTCACATCGCGGCGTGGCTGCAGCCGCAGGACTTCCTGATCGTCGCCGACGCGACTTGCGGCAAGGACGTCATCGGCGCGGCGGCTCGCTTCGTCGCGACGGCGCACGGCCTCCCGGTCGCCCTCGTCTTCGATGCGCTCTGGCGGCGTGAGCAGGCCGGCTCGACCGGACTCGGTCACGGCGTCGCGATACCGCACGCCCGCATCCCGGGCATCGCGCGGCCGCTGACGCTCTACCTCCGCACCACGGTGCCGGTCGCCTTCGACGCACCGGATGCGAGGCCGGTGGCCGACTTCCTCGCCATCCTCGTGCCGGCCAACGGCGGCAACGAAGACCATCTGCAGTTGCTCGCCGCGATCGCCGGCCTGTTCACGGACCGGCGTTTCCGGAACGGCCTCCATCGTGCGGCGACGCCGGCCGCCGCCGCCGATGTCTTCCGGTCGGCGATCAAGCGTCTCGTCGGAAGCCCGTCGTCTTGACGCGTTCTTGACATGGGCGACGGCAATCTCTGCAAGGACTTGACGAGCTTGTCCCTAATCTCGTCCCTCTTTGGGGAGACCTTGCGATGGACTTCGTGTACTGCGCCTTGATCCTGTTGTTCGCGGCCCTGACCGTCGGCTTCGCGGTGGTCTGCGAACGCGTGGAGAAGCGGCCGTGAACATTCTCTATATCGTCGGCAGCCTCGCGGCGCTCGGCTTGTTCGTGTACCTGCTCTATGCGCTGCTGCGCGCGGAGGAATTCTGATGCACGCGACCGACATCGGCCAACTCGCCGTCTATGCGGTGCTGCTGGTCCTCGCCGCCTATCCCCTCGGCGTCTTCATGGCCCGCATCGCCGCGCCCGAAGGCCTCGCGTCGCGCTGGATCACGGCGCCCGAGCGCGGCCTGTATCGCCTCGCCGGCGTCGACCGCGACAAGCCGATGACCTGGATCCAGTACGCGATCGCGGTGATCGTCTTCAACGCGCTCGGAGCGCTGGTCGTCTATGCGCTCCAGCGTTTCCAGGCGACGTTGCCGCTCAACCCGGCCGGCCTGGCCGCGGTCTCGCCCGACTCGTCGTTCAACACCGGCGTCAGCTTCGTCACCAATACGAACTGGCAAGGGTATGCGGGCGAATCGACGATGAGCTATCTCACGCAGATGGTCGGACTGACGGTGCAGAACTTCCTGTCCGCCGCGACCGGCATCGCCGTCGCATTCGCGTTGATCCGCGGCTTCGCGACCAGGTCGTCCAACTCGATCGGCAACTTCTGGGTCGACCTGACGCGCGTCACGTTGTATGTGCTGCTGCCGCTGTCGATCGTGCTCGCGGTCGTCCAGATCCAGCAAGGGACGATCCAGAACTTCGACACCTACCGGGACGCGACGACGCTCGAGGTGACGGCCTACGACAACCCGAAGCTCGGGCCCGACGGCGTCGCGCTGAAGGACGACAAGGGCGTCGCGATCACCGAGCCGGCAAAGACACCGACGCAATCGATCGCGATGGGTCCGGTCGCGTCGCAGGAGTCGATCAAGATGATCGGCACGAACGGCGGCGGCTTCTTCAACGCGAACTCCGCGCATCCGTTCGAGAACCCGACGCCGCTGACCAACTTCCTGCAGATGCTGGCGATCTTCGCGATCCCGGCCGGTCTCGCGTTCACGTTCGGCAAGGTCGTCGGCGACATGCGCCAGGGGTGGGCCCTGTTCGCCGCGATGGCGGCGATCTTCGTCGTCATGGCAGGCGTCGGCATCGCGGCGGAGCTGCACGCGAATCCGCTGCTGACCTCGCTGGGCGTCGACGGCAGCGTCGGCAACATGGAGGGCAAGGAGACGCGCTTCGGCGTCGTCGCGTCCGCGTTGTTCGCGGCCATCACGACGGCGGCCTCGTGCGGCGCGGTCAACGCGATGCACGACTCGTTCATGCCGATCGGCGGACTGGTGCCGATGTGGCTGATCCAGTTCGGCGAGGTGGTATTCGGCGGCGTCGGCTCGGGCCTCTACGGTGCGCTGATGTACGCGATCGTCGCGGTGTTCATCGCCGGACTGATGATCGGCCGCACGCCCGAGTACATCGGCAAGAAGATCGAGGCCTACGACATGAAGATGGTGTCGCTCGCGATCCTGGTCACGCCGATGCTGGTCCTGATCTGCACGGCGATCGCGGTGGTCGCCGAACCCGGCAAGGCCGGCGTCGCGAACCCCGGGGCGCACGGCTTCTCGGAGATCCTCTACGCGTTCTCGTCGGCGGCCAACAACAACGGCAGCGCGTTCGCCGGACTCTCGGCCAACACGCCGTTCTACAACGTGATGCTCGGCATTGCCGTGTGGTTCGGCCGCTTCGGCGTGATCGTGCCGGTGCTGGCGGTCGCCGGGTCGCTCGCTCGCAAGAAGCGCCTCGAGGTCACGAGCGGCACGTTGCCGACCCACGGCCTGCTGTTCGTCGCGCTGCTGGTCGGGACGATCGTCCTGGTCGGCGCGCTGACCTACGTTCCGGCGCTCGCACTCGGCCCGGTGATCGAACACCTGCAGCTGTTCACGGCGCACTGAGCGCGAAGACGACATGGATACCGTTGCAAATACCAAGAGAACGCGGCTCGAAGAGCCTGCGGAAGTCGTCGGCATCGCCAGGCCGCAGCGGATGGCCTTGTTCGACAAGGCCCTGGTCTGGCCGGCGATCGTCGACTCGTTCCGCAAGTTGTCGCCGGCGGTCCAGTGGCGCAACCCGGTGATGTTCGTGGTCTACGTCGGCAGCATCCTGACCACGTTGCTGTGGGTGCAGGCGCTGTTCGGCAAGGGCGAAGCGCCAGCGATGTTCATCTTCGCGGTCACGATCTGGCTGTGGTTCACGCTGCTGTTCGCGAACTTCGCCGAGGCGCTCGCCGAGGGGCGGAGCAAGGCGCAGGCCGCATCGCTGCGCGGCGTCAAGACGAGCGTCGCCGCGAAGAAGCTGTCGCAGCCGAGACGTGACGCGTCGATGAGCCTCGTGCCGGCTAACGAGATGCGAAAGGGCGACGTCTACCTCGTCGAGTCCGGCGAGATCGTCCCCGCCGACGGCGAAGTCCTCGTCGGTGCGGCGTCGGTCGACGAGAGCGCCATCACCGGTGAATCGGCGCCGGTGATCCGCGAGGCCGGTGGCGACTTCGCGTCGGTGACCGGCGGCACGCGCCTGCTGTCCGACTGGCTGGTCGTGCGCGTGTCGGCGAACCCGGGTGAGAGCTTCCTCGACCGGATGATCGCGATGGTCGAGGGCGCGAAGCGGCAAAAGACGCCGAACGAGATCGCGTTGACGATCCTGCTGGTCGTGCTGACGCTGGTGTTCCTCCTCGCGACCGCGACGCTGCTGCCGTTCTCGATCTTCTCGGCGGACGTGGCGGCTGCGGCGTCCGCGGCCGGTGCCCAGGTCGTCGCGGTGCCGGTCACGATCACCGTGCTCGTCGCGTTGCTGGTATGCCTGATCCCGACGACCATCGGCGGCCTGCTGTCGGCGATCGGTGTCGCCGGCATGGGCCGCATGCTGCTCGCCAACGTCATCGCGAAGTCGGGTCGTGCGGTCGAGGCGGCCGGCGACGTCGACGTGCTGCTGCTCGACAAGACGGGCACGATCACGCTCGGCAACCGGCAGGCTTCCGCGTTCATGCCGGCGACCGGCGTCGCCGAGACCGAGCTCGCGAGGAGCGCGTTGCTCGCGTCGCTGGCCGACGAGACGCCCGAGGGCCGCAGCATCGTCGTGCTCGCGAACCAGCGCGGCCAGAGCGCCGACGCCGCCGTCGACGGTGGCGCTGCCGCGACCTTCGTTCCGTTCATCGCGCAGACCCGGATGAGCGGGGTCGACATCGGCCGGCGTGAAGTCCGGAAGGGCGCGGTCGATGCCGTGAGGAAGCACGTCGAGTCGATGGGCGCGACGTTTCCCGCCGACGTCGGAGACCTCGCGGACTTCGTCTCGCGCCGCGGCTCGACGCCGCTGGTCGTGATCGACATCGACCGGAACGGCGCGCAGCCGACGGTCCGGGTGCTCGGCGTGATCGAGCTGAAGGACATCGTCAAGCCGGGGCTGAAGGAGCGCTTCGCCGAGTTGCGCCGCATGGGCATCCGCACGGTGATGATCACCGGCGACAACCGGTTGACCGCGGCGGCGATCGCGGCCGAGGCGGGCGTCGACGACTTCCTCGCCGAGGCCACGCCCGAGATGAAGCTCGCGCTGATCCGCGACACGCAGGCCGAAGGGCGGCTCGTCGCGATGACCGGCGACGGCACCAACGACGCGCCGGCGCTCGCGCAGGCCGACGTCGCGGTCGCGATGAACTCCGGGACGCAGCCCGCGAAGGAGGCGGGCAACATGGTCGACCTCGACAGCAACCCGACGAAGCTGATCGAGGTCGTCGAGATCGGCAAGCAGATGCTGATGACGCGCGGGTCGCTGACGACGTTCTCGATCGCGAACGACGTCGCGAAGTACTTCGCGATCATCCCGGCCGCGTTCGCGGTCACCTATCCGCAGTTGAAGACGCTCGACGTGATGGGCTTGCACAGTCCCGAGAGCGCGATCCTGTCGGCCGTCATCTTCAACGCGCTGATCATCGTCGCGCTGATCCCGCTCGCGCTTCGCGGCGTCAAGTATCGGGCGCTCGGCGCGTCGGTCCTGCTGCGTCGCAACGTGCTGATCTACGGCGTCGGCGGCCTGATCGTGCCGTTCATCGGCATCAAGGCGATCGACCTGCTGATGGTCGCCCTTCACCTGGTCTGAATCCATCCTCATGAGCATCGATCTTTCCATCCGTCCCGCGGTGGTCGTCTTCGTGGCGCTGACCGCGATCACCGGCGTCGCCTATCCGCTCGTCGTCACCGGCATCGGCAAGGCCCTGCCCGCTGCAGCCCACGGCAGCCTGATCGAGAAGGACGGCCAGGTGGTCGGCTCGGCGCTGATCGGGCAACTGTCGTCCGATCCGGCGCACTTCTGGAGCCGCCCGTCGGCGACCAGTCCGCAGGCGAACAACGCGAGCGCGTCGTCGGGATCGAACCTCGGTCCGCTCAATCCCGCGCTGGTCGACGCGGTGAAGGGCCGCGTCGACGCGCTGAAGGCGGCCGACAAGGAGGCCGGCGTTGCGAACGAGGCGCCGGTGCCGATCGACCTCGTCACGACGTCGGCGAGCGGCATCGATCCGCACATCAGCCCGGCGGGCGCCGCGTGGCAGGCGGCCCGGGTCGCGAAGGCGAGCGGCGTGCCGCGCGACCGCGTCGAGGCGCTGATCGCGGCCCATACCGACGGGCCGCAACTCGGTTTCCTCGGGATGAGCCGCGTCAACGTGCTCGAACTGAACCTCGCGCTCGACCGCGAACGTGCGGGCCGTCTGTCGCGATGAACGAAGCGCGGTCATCATGAGGGATGGCTGCCGCTTCCGAATCCGAATCGCGTCCTGACCCCGACGTCCTCCTCGCGCGGGTGCGCCGCGACGCGGAGGAGGCCGCCCGCGGCAAGCTGCGGATCTACTTCGGCGCGTCGGCCGGCGTCGGCAAGACGTACGCGATGCTGCAGGCCGGCCGGCGGCTCGCTCGCGAAGGCTGCGACGTGGTCGTCGGCATCGTCGAGACCCATGGCCGGCGCGAGACCGCGGCATTGCTCGAGGGCAACGCGGCGCTCGGCGAATCGCTCGAAGTGATTCCGCTGGCCGTCCCGTCCGGCGCGCCCGCCGACCCCGGCCGCGGCGACCCGCGCGACCGCGAGTTCGATCTCGACGCGACGCTCGCGCGAAAGCCGCAGTTGGTCCTCGTCGACGAGCTCGCGCACAGCAACGTCGCGGGCGCGCGTCACCCGAAGCGCTGGCAGGACGTCGACGAGCTGCTCGCGGCCGGCATCGACGTCTTCACGACGCTCAACGTCCAGCATCTCGAGAGCCTCAACGACATCGTCGGCGGCATCACCGGCATCCGCGTCTGGGAGACCGTTCCCGACACGTTCTTCGACCGGGCCGACGAGGTGATGCTGGTCGACATCCCGGCCGACGATCTGCTGAAGCGGCTGGCCGCGGGCAAGGTCTACCTGCCCGAGCAGGCCGAACGCGCGGCGCGCAACTTCTTCCGCAAGGGCAACCTGATCGCGCTTCGCGAGATCGCGTTGCGGCGGACCGCCGATCGCGTCGAGGACGACGTCCAGGCCTATCGCGAGGAACGATCGATCGAGAAGG
This sequence comes from uncultured Burkholderiaceae bacterium, assembly GCA_964242935.1. Classification (GTDB taxonomy): domain Bacteria; phylum Pseudomonadota; class Gammaproteobacteria; order Burkholderiales; family Burkholderiaceae_D; genus CAHJXF01. The sequence continues at coordinate 6,643 of CAXTDA010000113.1, forward strand.
TGTGGGGCACCGAGGCGTCGCTGCTGTGCTGCATCGGTCCGGACGCGGGCTCGGAACGGGTGGTCCGCAGCGCGGCGCGGCTCGCCGGGCAGATCGACGTGCCGTGGCACGCGATCTACGTCGAGACGCCGCGGCTGCAGCGCCGCACGACCCGCGAGCGCGAGGCGATCCTGCAGGTCGTCCGGCTGGCCGAGCAGCTCGGGGCCGAGACCGCCGTGTTGTCGGGCAACGACGTGGCCGAGGCGGTCGCGCGGTACGCGCGCGAACACAACCTCTCGCGTCTCGTCGCCGGGCAGGGCCGCACGCCGACCGTGTGGTCGCGCGTGCTCGGCGTCGAGTCGCTCGCCGAAGGCATCGCACGGCATGTGCCGGAAGTCGACGTCATCGTCATCGGCCGCTCGTCGACGCGGAAGGACACGGAGGCGGTTCGACCGCGCGGTACCGTCGCGTCGCCCGGTGCCGACGAAGCGGTCGACGACGACCCGGAGGTCCGTCGAAAGCGCTTCTTCGTCCGCCTGCGTTACGTCTACGCGGGAATCGCCTGCGCCGTCGTCACGTCGGCGGCGTTGCCGCTCGGGTCCGTGTTCCATCAGACCAACATCGCGATGATGTACCTGCTCGTCGTGACGCTGGTCGCGATGCGACTCGGGCGCGGACCGGCCGTCTTCGCGTCGTTCGTCGCGGTCGGCTCCTTCGACTTCTTCTTCGTGCCGCCGCGCTTCTCGTTCGCGGTCGCCGATGTCCAGTACCTGGTCACGTTCGGCGTGATGCTGACGGTCGCGCTGGTGATCGGGACGCTCGGCTCCAGCCTGCGCTACCAGGCACGGGTCGCCGGACAGCGCGAGGACCGGACGCGCACGCTGTACGAGATCGCGCGCGACCTGTCGAAGGCGTTGCGGACCGAGGACGTCGTCGCGCACGGCCGCTCGGTCATCGCCGGCCTGTTCGACGCCGAGGTGCAGGTCCTCCTTCCCGTCGAGGAGACATCGCGACCCGGCGCGTTCGACCGGCTGCAGATCGACGAGACGCTTGGCCGCTCCGCGGGATTCGAGCCGGCCATCGCGCAATGGGCCTACGAGCAGGCGCTGCCCGCGGGCGCCGGCACCGACACGCTGTCCGGCAGCCCGTGGCTGTTCCTGCCGCTGCTGACGTCGATGCGCGCGCGCGGCGTGCTGGCGATCCGGCCGTCGCGGCGCCGGCTGCTGATGATTCCGGAGCAGCGCCGCCTGCTCGAGACGCTGGCCACGCTGGTCGCGATCGCGATCGAGCGCGTCCACTACGTCGAGGTCGCCCAGCAGTCGATCGTCCGCGTCGAATCCGAGCGCCTGCGGAGCTCGATCCTGTCCGCGCTGTCGCACGACTTGCGCACGCCGCTCGCGGCGATGGCCGGGCTTGCCGAGACGCTCGAGATGCGGAACGCCGCGCCGCCCGCGGCCGGCGGCGACCGCGGCGCGATGGACGGGACGCTGATCGCCGCGATGCGCGACGAGGTGCGGCAGATGAGCGCGCTGGTCGAGAACCTGCTCGACATGGCCCGTATCGAGAGCGGCGACGTGCGGCTCAATCGCCAGTGGCATTCGATCGAGGAGACGGTCGGGACGGCGCTCGCCGCCACGTCCCGCGTGCTGGCCGGCCATCGCGTCGAGACGGCGCTGCCGCGCGACCTGCCGCTCGTCTCGTACGACGCGGTGCTGATCGAGCGGGTCCTCGTCAACCTGCTCGAGAACGCGGCCAAGTACACGCCGCCCGGCACGACGATCCGCATCGAGGCGCGGACCGCGCCGGCCGCGCTTCGTCTCGCGATCGAGGACGACGGCCCCGGCCTGCCGGAGCGTTACGACACGCCGGAACGCATCGCGACGCTGTTCGACAAGTTCACCCGCGGCGAACACGAATCGCCGCGGAGCGGCGTCGGCCTGGGGCTCGCGATCTGCCGGGCGATCGTCGACGCGCACGGCGGCACGCTCGGCGTCGAACGACCGGCCGGCCATGGCGTCCGCTTCGTCGTCGGGTTGCCGCGCACGGATGCACCGACGGTGGACGCGGAGAGCGCGCCCGCGCCGTCGTCGCCGCCTCGCGTCGTCGTCGCGGCGTGAGCGATCCGCGCCCGACCGTCGTCCTGATCGAGGACGAGCCGCAGATCCGCCGCTTCGTGCGGTCGGCGCTGGAACAGGCCGCGTGGCAGGTCCACGAGGCGACGACGATCGCGCAGGGTCTCGTCGAATGCGGCACCCGCCGGCCCGCGCTCGTGATCCTCGACCTCGGCCTGCCGGACGGCGACGGGACCGGCCTGATCCGGGACCTGCGGAGCTGGTCGCGCGTGCCGGTGATCGTGCTGTCGGCCCGTTCCGACGAGGCGCAGAAGATCGCGGCGCTCGACGCCGGCGCCGACGACTACCTGACGAAGCCGTTCGGCATCGGCGAGCTGCTCGCGCGCGTGCGGGTCGCGACGCGCCGCCGGGTGGACAGCGCCGGCCGGACCGTGGTCGGCTTCGGCGACGTCGCGATCGACCTCGCGGCGCGGACGGTCACGAAGGACGGCGCGCCGGTCCACCTGACGCCGATCGAATACCGCCTGCTGACGACGCTGATCACCGATGCCGACAAGGTGCTGACGCACCGTCACCTGCTCCGCGAGGTCTGGGGCCCGAGCCACGTCGAGAGCCATCACTACCTGCGCGTCTACATGGGCAACCTGCGCGCGAAGCTCGAGACGGACCCTGCGCAGCCGCGCCACCTGCTGACCGTGACGGCGGTCGGCTATCGGTTGTCGCTGCAGGAGTGAGCGGTCGCGGACCGCATCAGGCGGCGCGTGCGCAGACCGGGATCGCCACGCCGGCGCCGGCCAGGTTGAAGACGCGTGCGATGGTCGCCGTCCGCCGGACGTCGTCCTCGTCTTCGACCGCCTTCAGCTGCATCATCGCGCCGTGCAGCATCTTCTGGGTCAGCCCGCGCCCCATCGATTGCAGCACCTCGTCGAGCCCGTCGCCGCGTGCGATCGCGCGTTTCGCCTTCTCGATCTCCGCGAGCCGCCAGGCGTCGGCCTGGCCATGCAGCGCCTGGATCAGCGGCACCGAATCGCGCTGCTTCAACCACCGCAAGAAGTCGGCGACGCCGTGTTCGACGATCGCTTCGGCCTCGACGACCGCGGCCTCGCGATGCGCGCTGTTGGTCCGCACGATCCCGGCGAGGTCGTCGACGGTGTGCAGGTAGACGTCCGGCAAGTCGCGAACCTCGGGCTCGACGTCGCGCGGCACCGCGAGGTCGACGATGAACATCGGGCGACGGCGGCGCTGGCGGATCGAGCGCTCGATCGCGCCGAGCCCGATGATCGGCACCGAACTGGCGGTGCACGAGACGACGATGTCGAACTCGGCGAGCCGGTCCGGCATGTCGGCGAGACGCATCGCGTCGCCGCCGAAGCGCTGCGCGAGGACCTGGGCGCGCTCGACCGTGCGGTTCGCGAAGACCATCGCCTGCGGATGCCGCGCCGCGAAGTGCGTGG
>CAXTDA010000114.1:0-10050 GCA_964242935.1 uncultured Burkholderiaceae bacterium
GGCCAGCAGGGCCCGGGCGCCGGCTCGCCGCCGATCCGCTGGGGCGCCCCGACCGCCGCCGAGCGCGGGCCCATCGTCGGGTCGACGTCCAATCGCAGCCAGCGGAACGTTATCGGCACCCACTCGGGTTCGTACGGCGTCTATCGCGCGCTCGCGGTCGCGGCCGGCAGCCTGACCCGCGGCCATCGGGCCGACCTCACGAACACGTCGCCGACCGACCTGATCGGTCCGTATCCGCAGTGGAGCGACCCGACGAAGATGGTGTCGATGGACCCGTGGGGCGCGTCGGTCGCCGACGTGTTCGCCGACTACATCGTCGCGGGCTACGACCTCCGTCCGACGATCGCGGTCACGAAGGCGCACATCGACCTGCCCGAGATCCGTCACGCGATCACGTTCGGGCGCCTCGTCCCCGACAACCGCGTGCTGCTCGAGAACGGATCGGCGGTCGTGACGAAGGTCGCGATCGAGCCGGTGTGGTACCTGCCCGGCGTCGCGGCGCGCTTCGGCGTCGACGAGGTGGATCTGCGCCGCAACCTGTTCGAGGAGACCGGCGGGATGTACCCCGAGCTCGTCACGCGGAGCGACCTCGAGGTCTTCCTGCCGCCGATCGGCGGGCAGACGCTGTACATCTTCGGCGACCCGCGGTCGCTCGCGGACCCAGCCGTCACGCTGACCGCGCGCGTGCACGACGAGTGCAACGGGTCGGACGTGTTCGGCTCGGACATCTGCACCTGTCGGCCCTACCTGACGCATGCGATCGAGGAGTGCATCGCGGGCGCGCAGCGGGGCGGGGTCGGCCTGATCGCTTACAGCCGGAAAGAAGGCCGCGCGCTCGGCGAGGTGACGAAGTTCCTGGTCTACAACGCGCGGAAGCGCCAGGTGGGCGGCGACAGCGCGAGCACGTATTTCCTTCGGACCGAGTGCGTGGCCGGCGTGCAGGACATGCGCTTCCAGGAGTTGATGCCCGACGTGCTGCACTGGCTCGGCATCACGAAGATCCACCGGCTCGTGTCGATGAGCAACGACAAGTACGACGCGATCACCGGCAGCGGCATCGAGGTCGGCGAACGCGTCAAGATTCCGGACGCGCTGGTGCCGGCCGACGCCGCCGTCGAGATCCAGGCGAAGATCGCGGCCGGCTATTTCACCGATGGGGCCGTGCCCGACGCGTTGCAACTCGCCGGCACCAAGGGGCGCGGACTTGTCTGAAGCGACGACCAGCGGCGATCCGGCGCCGGTCAAGGATCCGACGGCCACCCGTCGCTCGAGCGGGGTGCGAAAGGCGGCGGCGCCCGTGCCGAAGACCGACGCCGACATCGACGCGGCGGTCCGCATCCTCCGCGACCCGGCAACGATCCGCGCGCGATCGCACGCGATCGCCGCGGCGGTCGGCGCCGGCCTGTCGCCGCATTTCACGGTCGACCGCACGCAGCTCGAACCATTGGCCGAACGGGTCGCGACGCTGACGCGCTCGCGCTTCCCGGACCTGCAGATCCCGTATCACAGCCGCTGGCGGCACTTCGAGGCCGGCGGCATCGATCGCAAGGATCGGCTCGACACGCTGCTCGACGGGCGCAGCACCGCGGAGGTCGCGCGCGCCCGGATCGAGCTCACGCTGATCAGCGTGCTGCTCGACGCAGGCGCCGGTCCGCAGTGGCGCTTCATCGAATATCCGTCGGTCGCGCAACGCTACGCGCGGTCCGAAGGCCTCGCCGTCGCGAGCTTCCGCGCGTTCGTCCAGGGCCGCTTCTCGTCGGACGCCGACGAGCCCTGCCGGGTCGACGCGAAGGCGCTGATGGCGATCGACGCGGCGGCGCTCGCGACGATGTTCCAGGCGGGTCCCGGCAATCCGCTCGTCGGCCTCGACGGGCGCGTGGCGCTGCTTCGCCGGCTCGGCGAGGCGTTGCACGATCAGCCGCAGCTGTTCGGCCTCGACGGTCGCCCGGGCATGCTGTTCGATGCGCTGACGGCGCCGGACGGGACGGGGGTCGTCCAGGCGGCCGACATCCTCGGGTTGTTGCTCACCGCCTTCTCCGCGATCTGGCCGAGCGGCCAGCGCTTCGAGGGTCGTCCGGTCGGCGACGTCTGGCCGCATCCGGACGCCGGCGGCGACGGCGCGAGCGCGGGCTTCGTGCCGTTCCACAAGCTGTCGCAGTGGCTGACCTATTCGCTGCTCGAGCCGTTCGAGTGGGCGGGTCTTCGCGTCGACGGGCTCGATGCGCTGACCGGCCTGCCCGAGTATCGCAACGGCGGCCTGCTGCTCGACGCCGGCGTGCTGGTGCCGACGAGGCCGCGACGCATGGGCAAGCCGATGACGCCTGCCGATCCGTGGATCGTCGAGTGGCGCGCGCTGACCGTCGCGTTGCTCGACGAGGTCGCGCCGCTGGTGCGCGAGCGGCTCGGCTCGGCGGCGGTCGCACTGCCGCTCGCGTGCATCCTCGAAGGCGGCACGTGGGCCGCGGGTCGGGCGATCGCCGCGGAGCGACGGAAGACCGGCGCGCCGCCGGTCACGGTCGACAGCGACGGCACCGTGTTCTGACCGCCTCCCCTCCTCATCGTCACCCCATGCATCAGGTCCACCACCTCACGCATCCGCTGATCCAGCACAAGCTCACGCTGATGCGCGAGAAGTCGCGCAGCACGGTCAGCTTCCGCACGCTGATGAACGAGATCGCGATGCTGATGGCCTACGAGGTGACGCGCGACATGACGACGCAGCTGGTCACGATCGAGACGCCGCTCGAGACGATGCAGTCGCCGGTGATCGACGGCAAGAAGACGGTGTTCGTGTCGATCCTGCGCGCGGGCAACGGCTTCCTCGACGGCATGCTGAGCGTCGTGCCAGGCGCGCGCATCGGGCACGTCGGGCTGTACCGCGACCCGAAGACGCTCGGCGCGGTCGAGTATTACTTCAAGATGCCGCACGACATGCACGAGCGCGACGCGATCGTGCTCGACCCGATGCTCGCGACCGGCAATTCGGCGATCGCGGCGGTGGACCGCGTGAAGGAGACGAATCCGAAGTCGATCCGCTTCCTGTGCCTGCTCGCCGCGCCCGTCGGCCTGCAGAGCTTCGGCGAAGCGCACCCCGACGTGCCGGTCTACACCGCGGCGATCGACCGCGCGCTGAACGACCACGGCTATATCGTGCCCGGCCTCGGCGACGCCGGCGACCGGCTATTCGGCACGAAGTGACGTCGCCCGACGCGCGGGCCGACGTCAGCCGGGCGGGTTGCCGAGTTTTCGTCGGATGCCCTGGCGATCCGTCTCGTCGACGTCGATCGCTTCGAGCGCGTCGAGGATCTGCACGAGGAACAACAGGTCGTCGTAGGCGGCCAGCGAGAAGCCCTGGCGGCTGCCGCCCCGGTCGTCGTTGAGCATGCCTTCGAGGATGGGCCGGGCCTGCGGCCCGGGCCAGATCGCCTGCAGCTTCACGATGACCTGCGGATACGACTCGAGGTCGCGGGCCGCGACGTCGGGCGTGGTGGCCCACGGCGGCACCTCGGCGTTGAACAGGGTCCTGAAGCCGGCGGCGAGCGTGTTGTACTGCTTCTCCCGGCCGGTCGACTGGTAGAGGTTGAGCAGCATCAGCCACGCGGCCGGCCCCGGCTTCTCGGTGTCGCGGATGTGATGCGACAGCAGCGTCATGGCCTGCTTCGGATCGCCGAGTTGCACCAGCAGGTCCGCCTGCATCAGCGTGTCGGCGACTTCGACCACCTCCATCCGGCTCGCCGGGGCGTCGCCGGTGAAGTACGGGTTGAAGCTGGTGCGGTACGGCCCGGCCGTCGTCTGGAAGGACTTGCCGAGCGAGTCGTCCGACCGCACGCCGCCCTTGGCGTTTTCGACATCGCTCATCGTCCACTGAGTGGCGGCCTGCTCGAGCGACTGCAAGTCGGGGCCGACGGTGGCCACCGGCGCCGGCGACCGGGACAACGCGGCACGCTTGTTCTGGTCGAAGCCCCAGTCGGTCGACTGCGACAGCGTCGCGTGGCCGAGCGGCTCGTTGTCGTCGGCGCCGCGTTTTCGGACACTGCGCCGCGGGACCGCGACCGGCCGTTCGCGGCCGATCATCACGGCGACGCGCCAGACCAGCAGCACCAGAACGAGGATCGCCGCGACGATGAGACCGATCGCGGTGCTGCCGAGCCGGTCCATCAACTGCATGAAATCCGAACGACTCGCGACGTCGCCGACGCCTTGTGCACCGGCGCTCGCGACCCATGCGATCACGATCGACCCCCGCCGGCCCACGGAGCCAGGCGACCGGCGCGACGGATCGACAGGTGGTTCAGGAGTCATCGACGAAGCGAAAGAGACGATCGCCGCAGACTGCGCGGGCGGCGCGGGAGACCAAGCGGGGCGCAAGGCGCGCGCACGTCCACCGATTCTAGCTGTGCATCGAAGGACGAAGACGGGCAGCCGACGAAAGTGCGGCGCTTCGTGACAGCCGGTAATCCGCGCGCCGGATAAGCGACACCTGGAACCGAGCGACGAATCGACCTAGGCGACGAGTCGATCGAGCGCTTCGCGGTAGCGCGCCGCGGTACTGGCGACGATGTCGTCCGGCAGCGGCGGCGGCGGCGCCCGTTTCCGCCACCCCGGCACCGACTCGAGGTAATCGCGCAGGAACTGCTTGTCGAAGCTCGGCGGATTGATGCCGGCGGCGAGCGCCGCGTCGTACGAGGCCCGCGGCCAGAAGCGCGACGAGTCGGCGGTCAGCACCTCGTCCATCAACGTCAGCGTGCCGTCGCCGTCCAGCCCGAACTCGAACTTCGTGTCGGCGATCAGGATGCCGCGCGTGGCCGCGTGCTCGCTCGCCCGCGCATACAACGCGAGACTGACGTCGCGCACGCGTTCGGCGAGGTCGGGACCGATCGCGGCGACGGTCGCATCGAAGTCGATGTTCTCGTCGTGCTCGCCCTGCGCGGCCTTCGTCGCGGGCGTGAAGATCGGCGACGGCAGGCGCTCGGCGTTCCGCAGACCCGCCGGCAACGCGACGCCGCAGATCGCGCCCCGCTCGCGATAGTCCTTCCATCCCGACCCCGCGAGATAACCGCGAACGACGGCCTCGATCGGCAGCGGCGCGAGGCGCCGCACGACCATCGAGCGGCCGCGGACCTGCGCCGCTTCGTCGGGCTCCACGACCGACGCGGGATCGATGCCGGTCAGGTGGTTCGGGACGACGTCGCGCAGGCGCTCGAACCAGAACAACGCCATCCGCGTGAGCACCTCGCCCTTGCCCGGGATGGGCTCGTCCATCACGACGTCGAACGCCGAGATGCGGTCGCTCGTGACCATCAGGATCCGGTCGTCGCCGACCGCGTAGTTCTCGCGAACCTTGCCGCGGCCGAGCAGCGGCAGCGATGCGATGTGCGATTCGAACAGGGTCGTGTCGGACGTCATGCGCGGGGCCGTCCAGGCGCCATGACGTTCATACCGAAAGGACCAGCGACAGCGTCGCGAGCGCGGCCACGGCGAAGCCGACGGTGACGCCGTAGAGGATCAATACCAGCGCTTCGCGGACGAGCGTCGGCACGAGCCGTCCGCCGTACACCCGACGCAGTGCGATGGTGCCGTGGACGAAGAACGCGGCCAGCATCAACGCCCTGGCGAAGTCGCCGATCGGTATCGCCATGACCAGCACGAAGATGAACGCGACCGTCTGCGCGTGCAGCGCCACCACGAGATGCTCGCCGTACAGTCGCCGCCGGTTCCAGTACACCAGCTTGAACAGCAGCGCCAGCAAAGGGACCAGCACGATCAGCACGTACGGCAGGAACTGCCGGACACCGGCATTGATGCGCGCGCCCCGCTCGGCGAGCGGCAAGGCCTCGATGCGCACGATCGCCCGGTCGAGCGCCGGAAAGCCGGTGTCGCGGACCGCCGAACGCGGTCCGATCACGAACGCGTCGTCGCGCGCCTCCTCCGGCGTCTTGAATTGCACGCTGTCGTTGCCGAGGCGCAACTGGCCGCCGCTCATTCCGAACGCGAAGAGGATCAGGCTGAACGTCAGGTAAAGGCGGAGCGGCGGGATGTAACGCGCGCGCCGTCCGGCGAAGTATTCCACCGTCAGGTGTCCGGGACGCCACAACAGCGCGACGAGCGTGCGCCACGACGCACCTTCGAGCGCCACGCTGTGCGTGACGAACTCGTGGACGAACTCGCCCACCGTCGGTGGATGCAGTGCGGTCGACTGACCGCACGACGGACAGAATCGCGAGTCGACCGGGGTGCCGCAGTTGCGGCAGGAGCCGCTGGCTTCGATGAGCCGCCGCCGTCAGTGCACGACCTGGGCGAGCTCACCCTTCTTGTACCGCTCCGCGATGAACGTCAGGTTGGCCGGCTTGATCTTCGACGCCTGGCCTGCCGAGCCGAACTCCTGGTAACGCTGCACGCAGATCCGCTTCGCGGCGGCCGTCGCCGGCTTCAGGTAGTCGCGCGGGTCGAACTTCCCGGGGTTCTCGGCCAGATACTGCCGGACCGCCGCCGTCATCGCGAGCCGGATGTCGGTGTCGATGTTGATCTTGCGGACGCCGTACTTGATGCCTTCCTGGATCTCCTCGACCGGGACGCCGTAGGTCTCCTTCATGTCGCCGCCGTTGGCCCGGATGATCGCGAGCAGGTCCTGCGGCACCGACGACGACCCGTGCATCACGAGGTGCGTGTTCGGGATGCGCTGGTGGATCTCCTTGATGCGGTCGATCGCGAGGATGTCGCCGGTCGGCTTCCGGGTGAACTTGTACGCGCCGTGCGACGTGCCGATCGCGATCGCGAGCGCGTCGAGCTGCGTCGCCTTGACGAAGCGCGCCGCCTCGTCGGGATCGGTCAACAACTGCTCGCGGGTCATCGTGCCTTCGGCGCCGTGACCGTCCTCCTTGTCGCCCATCATCGTCTCGAGCGAGCCGAGCGCGCCGAGCTCGCCTTCGACCGTGACGCCGATCGCATGCGCGATGTCGACCACCTTCTTCGTCACGTCGACGTTGTACTCGTAGTCGGCGACGGTCTTGCCGTCGGCCTGCAGCGAGCCGTCCATCATCACCGACGAGAAGCCGAGCCGCATCGCCTGGATGCAGACGGCCGGCGACTGGCCGTGGTCCTGGTGCATCACGACCGGGATGTGCGGATACGACTCGACCGCGGCTTCGATCAGGTGCCGAAGGAAGATCTCGCCCGCGTACTTCCGGGCGCCGGCCGACGCCTGCATGATCACCGGGCTGTCGACCTCGGCGGCGGCGCTCATGATCGCCTGCACCTGCTCGAGGTTGTTGACGTTGAATGCGGGCAGGCCGTAACCGTTCTCGGCCGCATGGTCGAGGAGTTGGCGCATCGAGACGAGGGGCATGACGAAATCTCCGGGAAAGAACGTGGAAACGCAGCGTGGAGCGCGAGGAGCGCGAACTGCGTGCAAGGCGGCCGACGGCGATTTTACCGCGCCGCGGCGGAGCGACGCAGCGACACCACCGACCGCGGCCTCACGGCGGCATCAAGCGAGAAACGGTCCCGCCCGGACGCAGCGCCTCGGCGCGGGTCAGCAGCGCGTGCTCGGCGGCCTCGAGCACGACGTCGCGCCCGGCGCGGCGCTCGGCGAGCGTCGGCACCACCGCGAGCGTCGGCAGCAGCGGATCGGCCTCCATGCGGCGCCCCTTCGCCGTCCGGAAGCCGACCTGTGCGACGCGCAACGCACCGCCGTCGGGCAGCACGTAGTCGTGGCGGATCGCGACGACGCAGCCGCAGGTCGCCTCGCCGACGGCGATCGCGTCGCGCTGCTCGACCAGCGTGTGGGCCGTCAGCTCCGCGGCGCTGCCGGTCGAGCGGTCGATCAGCACCGCGATCGGCTGCAGGTACGGGCGGTCGGCCGGCGTCGCCTCCATCGGCGCGGTCACGCGCTCTCTTCCCACGCGGCGGACCGACTCGCCGATCGTGACGCGGCGCTCGACGAAGCGGCCGACCAGCCACTCGTAGAGGCGCTGCTCGCCGCCCGGGTTGCCGCGCAGGTCGACGATCAGGCCGCGGCTCGCCACCCGCGCGACCTCGATGTCGCGCGCCATCGCGCCGCGGACCGCGGAATCGAAGCGCGAGAGGCGCAGCACGTCGATGCCCGACGGCCGCGTCTCGAGGCTCTCGCGCGTCGGCACGTCGCCGCCGCGCGCCTCGACGTCGACCGCGAGCAGCGAGTCGTCGGCGCGGCGAAGCGTCAACCGGTGCGGGCGCGGCTCGCCGTCGGTGGCGACCAGCAATGCGCGCACGGCGCGCAAGCGCAGGATCCGATCGGCATCGGACTCGCCGAGATCGAACGGCTCGCTTCCCAGCGGATCGGGCGGCGCGGCGCGCGCCCGATCGAAGAACGCGTCGTCGATCGCCTGCCCGTCGATCGCGTCGATGATCATCCCCGGCCGCACGCCGGCGAGGTCCGCCGGGAAGCCGGCGATCACGCTCGCCACCACGACCCGGCCCTCGGCGACCGCGAACACGAGACCGATCTGCGTCGCACGCCGCACCCGCGCGTCCTCTGCCTCGCGCGGCGTCAGCACCAGCGTGTGCGAGTCCTTGAGCGCGCGGACCTGGCGTTTCAACAAACGGTAGAACGCGGCGTCGCTGGTGACCGTCGGCAACTCGGCGAGCGTCCGGTCGCGCAGCGCCGCGACGTCGACGCCGTTGTATGAAGGGTCGTAGTAGAGGTCGGCGATGGTCCGCCAGACGCGCTCGACGGTGTCGACGCGCTGCGCGGGCGTCGCGTTGGCCGCGGCGAATCCGCTCGTCGAAAGGAGCGGCGACGGATGCTGGACGACGTCGACGATCTCGGCACGCGACGCGCGCAGATCGCGGGTCGGCAGCGGCGCGCAGGCCGCGACGAACGCCGCGCACAGCAGCAGCGCGCGTCGCACCGCGAGACCACTGGCGCCATGCACGTCGGATTCAGGCGGTCGACCCGACCGGACGTGCGAGCAGCTCGCCGACCTTGACGATCTTCATCGTGTTCGTCCCGCCCGGCTGGCCCATCGGTTCGCCGGTCGTCAGCACGATCAGATCACCCGCCGCGACGACGCCCTTCCGGAGCAGCAACTGCACCGCCTCGGCGGTCGCCGCATCGCGATCGAAGTTCTCGGCGAGCTCGAACGTGCGGACATTGCGGAACAGCGACAGGCGCCGTTGCGTCTTCACCCGCGGCGTCAGCGCGAAGATCGGGATGTCGATGTCGTGTCGGCTCATCCACAGCGTCGTCGATCCCGAGTCGGTCAGTGCGACGATCGCCTTGCAGCGCAGGTGGTAGGCCGTGAACAGCGCGCCGTACGCGATCGACTGGTCGACGCGCGAGAAGGTCTGGTTGAGGAACTCGCTGTCGAGCCTCACTTCCTCGGACTCGTCGGCCGCCGTGACGATCGAGGCCATCGCCTTGACGACGGCGACCGGATAACGGCCCGACGCCGTCTCGGCCGACAGCATCACCGCGTCGGTGCCGTCGAGCACGGCGTTCGCGACGTCGGAGACCTCGGCCCGCGTCGGAATCGCGTTGACGATCATCGACTCCATCATCTGCGTCGCGGTGATCGTCAGCTTGTTCGACGCGCGCGCCATCTTGATCATGCGCTTCTGCAGCGCCGGCACCGCCGCGTTGCCGACCTCGACCGCGAGGTCGCCGCGCGCGACCATGATGCCGTCGGACGCGTCGAGGATTTCCTGCAGCGCGGGGATCGCCTCCGCGCGTTCGATCTTCGCGATCAGGAGCGGCGGCGGCTGGCCGAACTCGTCGGCCGCGCTGTTCGCGAGCAGGCGCGCCATCGACATGTCGGTCGCGTTCTTCGGGAACGACACCGCGACGTAGTCCGCGCCGAGCTTCATCGCGGTCTTGATGTCCTCCATGTCCTTCATCGTCAACGCCGACGCCGTGAGGCCGCCGCCCTGCCGGTTGATGCCCTTGTTGTTCGACAGCTCGCCGCCGACCTTGACCGTCGTCAGGATCTTCGAGCCTTCGACGCGGACGACGATCAGTTCGATCAGCCCGTCGTTGAGCAGCAGCACGTCGCCGGTCCGCACGTCGCGCGGCAG
>CAXTDA010000115.1:0-10014 GCA_964242935.1 uncultured Burkholderiaceae bacterium
GCGGCGCGCGCGGGGCGACCGGACCAACACGACGGGGGGCGGGGCGGCGGCCGATTGCTCCACGCGGACCACCACCGACGCGGACTTCGGCCGCGACGTGCGGAAGGCGCTGAACATCTGCTGGGACTACACGCGGGACAACACGGCCTACCGGCTGCTGTTCTTCGATGTCCAGGCATGGGAAGTCATGCGCGAAGCCGACTGGGAGGACACGTTCCTGAACGCGCAGCGCGTGGGCAACAGCCTGCAGCAACTGGTGCCTTATGTGCCCTACGACGACCTGCTGGCCTTCTCCATGATCGTCGGCGACAGCGCAAGCAACACGGCCCGGCTGGCCATCCGGTTCCAGCACCTCCAAAAGGAGTTGATGGAGCAGTTCTCGGAGATGGTGGAAAGCCGCCTCTACACGCTGCTGCGCGACAACGCGGTGCTGGAACGTACCCTGGCACCCGCTCCGCCGGCCCTGGCTTCGGCCACTGCCTGAAGCCGGACCGACCGCTGAACACCGGCTGCGCTGCACCGGACGGCAGCAACGGCCTGACGGTCGGCACCACGACTTCGGCTTCTCGATAGAAAGAACCGCGCCCCCGGACGGGATACCGGGGGCGCCGTGCGGCTCAGCCGCTGCTTCGACCGCTACCGTCGGTCAGTTCGCTTCCGCCAACCTGCTCACGCGCTGTGCCTTGACGGAACGGGCGGTGTTGATGTTCGCCTCGTTCAGCTCGGCGAAGATGCCGTTGGCGATAGCGACGATCTCGGGCTCGGCAACATCCGGCGACCCGCTGTTGAACGGCGGCTCGGGATCGTATTCGAGCAGCAACTGGGTGAACTTCGCCGCCGTGGCACCGCGCAACTCGGCCAGCAGCGTCAGACCGAAATCGATGCCGGCCGTGACGCCGCCCCCGGTGACGCGGTTGCCGTCGACGACGACCCGACTGCGCACGCCCTCCACGCCCAGCGCCGTCAGCGTGCCATAGGTCGCCCAATGCGTCGCCGCCTTGCAACCGTCCAACAGTCCGGCGGCGGCGAGAATATGCGAGCCGGTGCAGACCGAAGTGACATAACGGGCGGTTTCAGCCTGCTTTCTCATGAAGTCGGTGACTTCGAGGTCCGCGATCATGTCGATCGACCCCATGCCGCCCGGCGCGAACAGGACGTCCAGATGGGTGGGGCAGTCGGCGAACGTCGTGGTGGGCAGGACGCTCACGCCGCTGTCCGAGAGGATCGGGTCCAGCGTCTTCCAGAGCAGATGCGTCTTGCCGTGATGGCCCAGCACGGCTTGCGGTCCGGCCAGGTCCAGCAGCGTCAGACCCGGATAGAGCAGCATGCCAATCTGCAGGGGCGGCGGCGGCGTTTCGGACGGCGTGATCGGGTTGCTCATGATTTGTCCTGTCAATTAAGGGATGGGATGCAATATCCGGAATCTTCCGGAACGGAATCAAGCAACGGCCTCTTCGCGATCCTGCACCTTCAGGCCGTCGTAACAGCCGGGCGTCAGTCGCGAATAGCCGAATTCATCGATGATGCGATGCAGATTGCGGCCATAGGCTGGGATATAGACGTAGTTCACCGTCCGTGCCGATGGCAAGTAATGCGCACCTTCCTGCAGATCGATCTCCTCGGTTTGCACGCGCTCCCGCAAGGCCGTCGCCCGCGCCGCGCCCGAGCGCCGGTCCCTCAGATACTCGGCGATCAGCAGGGCCAGCTGGTCGTTGAGAACCCAGGGCGCTCCCCCGGCCTCGAAAAGGCCGAAGATGAACAGCGTCGGGTGCTGACGGACGAAGGCGGTCAGGTAGAAATGCGGATGCTCTCCTTCCCAACCGAAGGACTGCTCGTCCAGGAAGGGAACGCGATACTTGTAGCCGGTCGCGCAGATCACATAGTCGATCGCCTCGCTGCTGTCGTCGACGAAGCGGACCTTGTCGCCGTCCAGGCAGGCGACATCCGGCTTGGGCGTCACCCGGCCATGCGCCGCGTAGTAGAGCAGCTGCGTGTTCATGACGGGGTGGGTTTCCCCCACCTTGTGGTCGGGCTTCGGAAAGCCGAGCCGGCTCACATCTCCCACCATCAGGTCGACGGCGGCCGGGAAGTCCAGGTGCCGCGTCGCCTCCGGCGCCAGCGCGGGGTTGTTCAGCAGATCGAGCGTAGGCACGCCGAATATGTGCTTCGGCACGAAATGGTAGCCGCGGCGGATGCTGACAAAGACCTTCTTGGCGGAGCGGGCGGCATCGCATGCGATATCGGCCCCCGAATTCCCGAGGCCAACGATCAGCACCCGCTTGCCCGCCAGTTGCCGGGGCGAAAAATAATCCACTGCGTGGATGACCTCCCCGTTCAGGCAGCCCTTCAACTCCGGCAGGCGCGGGTGCCAGTTGCAACCGGGGCAGACGATCAGACCCTCGAAGGAGCGCCGCCGGCCGTCGGCCGTCTCGACCAACCAGCGTTCCCCATCGGGCTCGGCATGGACGACTGCGCTGTTGAATTCCACCTTGTCGCGCAAGCCGTAGGTATCGGCGAAGCTGCGGACATAGTCGTGGATCTGAGTCCGACTCGGATAGTCGGGGTAGCTCTTCGGCATCGGGAAGTCGAAATATCCGGAGCCGTCGCGCGACGACACGAAGAAGCAGGATTCGTAGAGCGGCGTGCCCGGATTGTTGATGTCCCACAGGCCGCCGACGTCGCTGTTCTTCTCGAGGATCACGAAGGGCACGCCTGCCTTCTGCAGCGCCCGACCGACAATCAGGCCATGCGGCCCCGCCCCGACAACACAGACCGCATTCACCCTCGCGGGTTGCTGATGATGGTTCACGTGGACCTCCAGATCTGGCACAGGACCACATTATGAGCATTACTCGCATAACAGTCAAGACATTTCGCAAAATCGTCGTTTGCGAGCTTTATAAGCGATTTATCCTCGCTTTTGTTAGGTAAGGATCGTGACTGTTGAGTTCGCCGACCGGATCAGGCTAGTGATCGCAGCCGCGCGTTGCCCGGCGATGAGGATTCCAACGTAAGCCTCCAGCAAAGCCATCTTCACGCAGCGGTCAATCGTCTCGGCCACGTCCAGCGATGCGGTATCTCGTGCTGCGCCAGGCGGGCGCTGTCGCGCGCACCCTCCTGCTGAGCGCCGCGGCAGGCGCTGGAAGGTCGATCCGGCTACTTGCCGCGTGAGCCGCGGCACGGTGGGTCACACCGCCAGCGGCCGCACGCTCGGCTACGGAACTGGCCGCCCACAGCGCCGAGAGGGCCTCGGCGAATCGCGGTTCGAGCACCGTGGCGGCGAGCGCGTTCCACTCCTCCCCGGGCAAGCCTCGCGCCTCGACATCGAGCGCGCCGGGGCCGCGGCGGTGGAAGGGTCGGGAAGGGTTCAGGGGGAGCCCGTAGGGGCCATCTGCGCCATGGCCTCCATCAGCCGACGGTGGTCCTCGTCGCCGTCGGCTTTGAGGATGCCGCGCGAGAGGTCGATCTCGTATCGCCTGATGGCGCCGAGGTCGAGGTTCAGATCTTCGAGCTTCGGGTTCTTGGAGCTCATCCGCCGGTCGCCTCCCAGGGTTGGGGCGGACGCCACGCCTCTTTGATCTTGGCGGCCATCATATGCGCGGCCAGGGGATCCTTGGTGCCGAGCGAGACGCGTTGGTCGCGGTCGCCGGAGCGTAGGCGATTAGCACCACACGCCGTGGCGGTTGCGCGAGAGGTGGGGGACTTTGAGATGCGCATGTGCGCCCTAGGTGGCGCCCTGCCAGAAACGACGAAGCCGCTGACCTCGGTGAGAATCAGCGGCTTGCCGGGGACGGTTGCAGGATACGGTTCTTGGAGTCAGCGGATCCGGCTCTCGCGTCCGCGCTGATCGACAAAAGTGTGGTCTGTGCTTGACACAATCCTCGAGTGTGGCGCATGATTCACACATAGAGATCAAGCAGACCCCTACGTTCAGCAAGTGGCTTTCGGGGTTTCGCGATCGCCGAGCCAGTGCGGCGGTGCTGGCGCGCATCGAGCGGATGGGGGATGGCCTGTTCGGGGACGTGAAGCCGGTCGGCGGCGGCGTCTCCGAGATGCGGATCCATTTCGGACCGGGCTTTCGGCTCTACTTCATCAAGCAGGGAACTGCGCTCGTCGTCTTGCTGTGCGGCGGCGACAAGTCTTCGCAGAGCGCCGACATCGCCGAAGCCAAGCGGATCGCCGCGACCCTCAAGGAGTGAACATGGAACTGACGAACTTCGACGCAGCCGACTATCTGAAGACGCCCGAGGACGTGAAAGAATTCCTCGCCGCATCGTGCGCGTGGAACGATCCCAAGCAGATCGCCAAAGCGCTCGGGACCGCCGCGCGGGCGCAGAACACTGCCGCGCTGGCTCGCGCCGCTGGGATGTCGCGCGAGTCGCTCTATCGCTCGTTCACCGAGGAAGGCAATCCGAGCCTCGCGACCGCGATGCGCCTGGCCAATGCGCTCGGCTTCACGTTCATGTTGGTCCCGATCCAGCCGACACCGGACGAGGCCGAGGACGTCGAGGCCGGCCTCGCGGTGCACGTGGAAGAATGATTACCGCGCAGCGGGACATGACCGCGGCGCGCGCGCAGCTGATGCGGGACACGCTGTGCACCTGCATCGAGGGCGGCTCGCAATCCGGGCTCGTCGGCCAGCCAGTGCGCCGCGATGACCCGACCGGCGTCGGTTGGTACTACGCCGGCATCGAGAGCTGCTACGACGGCGACGGCGACGTCGTCGACAACGTGACGCTCGCGACGATCGAGCTCGGCTACCGGCGCCTGATCGACGGCTCGGTCACGGCGAACCGGAACATCGTCGCCGAGGCGCGCCGCGCATTCCTTGATCCCGACGACGGCGACATCGACGCAAAGGCGGCCGACGTCATCCTGCAGGCCGGGCTCTTCGGCTCGGTCCTCTACGCCTGACTGGCTGAATGACCTCGACGCCGGCATGAGCGACGAACCTGCACCCTTCGACGCGCGACGCGCCGAGCGCGGCCGACTGGCGATACGCGAAGCGGCGGTCGGGCACCTATCCCGGACTGGCCGTCGAGTAATCGCCGACGTCCTGCACTTCATGCGCGCCGAGAACCACAGCGTCGACCGCTTGCTGCGCGAGGTTAAGCGACCGCAACCCATGACGAGCGAAGTCGTTGCCCGCCGGTCGGCGGCCGGACCGACGATCATGAATCCGCCGACGAACTGAACGAACTCCCTGACGCCCTGCTCGCGCGCGGTCGCCCGATTCCGGCGGCTCGTCGCCCGGCTCTCGAGCGTCCTCGAGACCGATGTCGCCAAGTCGTGGGACCTGCTGCGCGAAGCGATTGGCTCGATCGCGGTCAGCAACGATGAAGCCGGCGTGGCCCGGGGCGAGATCGAGCCCGGAGCCGCCGCGCGGGTCGCGCTCGAGGGCGACCGGGACCGGCGATGCGCGGCCGAACTTGACGCTAAGAAAAGTTGCGGGGACAGGATTTGAACCTGTGACCTTCGGGTTATGAGCCCGACGAGCTGCCAGACTGCTCCACCCCGCGGGCCGGATTGTACGGGATGCTTTGCGGATCGCCAAATCGCCTGCCCGCAGGCGGTGGCGCAAGGCCGTGCGGTATATTCGCCCGATGAGTCCGGCCCTCAACTTCTGCTCGGTCTGCGGGCATGCGATCACGGTGCGCGTGCCGCCCGGCGACAACCGGAATCGTGCGACCTGCGAGGCCTGCGGTGCGATCCATTACGTGAATCCGCGGATCGTCGTCGGCACCGTGCCGGTGTGGCACGACCAGGTGCTGCTGTGCCGGCGCGCGATCGAGCCGCGGCGTAATTACTGGACGCTGCCCGCCGGTTTCCTCGAGACCGACGAGACCGTGGCCGCAGGCGCGATCCGCGAGACCGACGAGGAGGCGGGGGCGCGCATCCTGCTCGGGCCGCTGTTCACGATGCTCGACGTCGTGCACGTCCATCAGGTCCACGTGTTCTATCGGGCGGAGCTGCTCGACGTCGACTTCGCGCCGGGTGAAGAGAGCCTCGAGGTGCAGCTGTTCACCGAGGCGGAGATCCCGTGGGACGAGCTCGCGTTCCGCACGATCACGACGACCCTGCGGCACTTTTTCGACGACCGGACGCGCGGGCAGTTCGAGCTGCATACCGCCGCGATCGACTGGACGCCGCGGATGCCGGTGTCGGCCGTGATGGACGCGCTCGCGAGCCCGGTTCCTTGATCCCCTGGCTTCTGCCGGGCGAGCCGTTCCCGCCCGTCGAAGCCGCGCTGCGCACGCCGGCGGGACTGCTCGCCGCCGGCGGGGACCTGTCGCCGGCGCGGCTGATCGACGCGTACCGGCACGGCATCTTCCCGTGGTTCGGCGACGACGACCCGATCCTCTGGTGGAGCACCGATCCGCGGATGGTGCTCTTCGTCGACGAATTTCGTGTCTCGCACTCGCTCGGCAAGCGGCTCGTGCGGTCGATCGACGACCCGTCGATCGAGATTCGTTGCGACTCGGCGTTCGACGCGGTGATCCGGGCATGCGCCGAGCCGCGCGAAGCCGACGGCGGGACGTGGATCGTCGACGGGATCGTCGACGCCTACAGCGCGCTGCACCGGCTCGGCGTCGCGCATTCGGTCGAGACGTGGATCGACGGCCGGCTGGTCGGCGGCCTCTACGGGCTTGCGATCGGGCGGATGTTCTTCGGCGAGTCGATGTTCACGCGCGTGTCCGACGCGTCGAAGATCGCGCTCGCGCACCTCGTCGCCTTCGCGCGATCGAGCGGAGTGCCGATGCTAGACTGCCAGCAACAGACCCGGCACCTCGCATCGATGGGCGCACGCCCGATTCCCCGCAGCGACTTCACGACGACCGTCGAGCAACTGGTCGGGCGGCCTGCGATCGGCGCGTGGCCCGGGCAATTGCGGTGGTCGCGCGACTGGCAACGCGCACCGCTCGGCGTGCCGATCGAGAACGACGAATCTTCTGCATGACGCAACTGAAAGACCTGCCGTTCGCGACGCTGCAGTTCTATGCGACGGCGACCTATCCGTGCAGCTACCTGCCGCACCGGCAGGCGCGCTCGCAGGTGGCGACGCCGGGCCATCTGATCAACGCCGACGTCTACAGCGAGCTGGTCCGCTCGGGCTTCCGTCGCTCGGGCCTCTTCACCTATCGGCCGCATTGCGACGGCTGCCGCGCGTGCATCCCGGTCCGCGTCTGCGTCGCGGAGTTCGCGCCGAACCGCAGCCAGCGGCGCGCGGCGAAGCAGCACGCCGACCTCACGGCGCGCATCTGCGCGCTCGCGTTCGACCCCGAGCATTACGCGCTGTACCGCGACTACCAGACGACGCGGCACGCGGGTGGCGGCATGGACCACGACAGCCGCGACCAGTACAGCCAGTTCCTCCTGCAGAGCAAGGTCAACACGCGGCTCGTCGAGTTCCGCGATCCCGGCGGCGTGCTGCGGATGGTCAGCATCATCGACGTGCTCGACGACGGGCTGTCGTCGGTCTACACGTTCTACGACACCGGCGTCGAACGCGCGAGCTTCGGCACCTTCAACGTGTTGTGGCAGATCGCGCAGGCCCGCTCGCTCGCGTTGCCGTTCATCTACCTCGGCTACTGGATCGGCGCCAGCGCCAGCATGGCGTACAAGGCGAACTTCAAGCCGATCGAGGCGCTGCGCGCAGGTCGCTGGTGTCACCTGTCCGATGCCGAAGCCGGTCGCTGACGCGACCCGTCGTGCCGGATGACGCTCGACCTGTACCCGTTCGCGCGCGAGGCGTTGTTCGCGCTCGATGCGGAGACGGCGCATCACCTGACGCTCGACAACCTGCGGCGCGCGCACGGCCTCGGGCTCGGCCGTCTGGTCGCGCCGCCGGTTCCCGACGACCCGCGGACCGTGATGGGCCTCGCGTTCCGGAACCCGGTCGGCCTCGCGGCGGGCATGGACAAGAACGGCGCGTATATCGACGCGCTGGCCGCGTTCGGCTTCGGCTTCATCGAGGTCGGCACGGTGACGCCGCGGCCGCAGCCGGGCAACGCGAGGCCGCGCATGTTCCGGGTCCGGACCGCCGACGCGCTGATCAATCGGCTCGGCTTCAACAACGACGGGCTCGACGTGTTCGTCGCGAACGTGAAGCGCTCGCGCTATCGCCGCGCGCGGCGCGGCATCCTCGGTCTCAACATCGGCAAGAACGCCGACACGCCGATCGAGCGCGCGACCGACGACTACCTGATCGGCCTGACGGGCGTGTATCCGCATGCGGACTACGTGACCGTCAACATCTCGTCGCCGAACACGAAGTTGCTACGCGAGCTGCAGGGCGGCGACCAGCTCGACGGGCTCTTGTCCGCGTTGAAGCGGCGGCAGGCCGAACTCGCCGACGAGCACGGACGCTACGTGCCGCTCGCGGTGAAGATCGCGCCCGACCTCGATCCGTCGCAGGTCGATGCGATGGCGGATGCCTTCGTCGCCCACGCGGTCGACGGGGTCGTCGCGACCAACACGACGCTGTCGCGCGACGGCGTGACGGGGATGGCGAACGCCGACGAGGCCGGCGGACTGTCGGGCGCGCCGCTCGCGAGCCGCGCGACGGCGATCGTCGAAGTGCTGCATCGACGGCTCGGCGGTCGCATTCCGATCATCGGCGTCGGCGGCATCGTGTCGGGCGACGAGGCGCGGGCGAAGGTCGCGGCCGGTGCCTCGCTCGTGCAGGTCTACAGCGGGCTCGTCTACCGCGGCCCGGCGCTCGTCGCCGACTGCGCGCGCGCGCTTCGCAGCCGGATGTAGCTAGCTAGCTAGATTCGGGACAGCGTGCCGTTGACGACGCGGACGCGCTGGCCTTGCCGGTAGCCCGGGTCGCTCGTGAAGTCGACGTCCTGCGTACCGCCGTTGTCCATGCGCACCTGCACTGACCAGATCTTCCTGCTGCTCAGCTTTCGGCCGATGACGTTGCCGGCCAGCGCGCCGCCGACGCCGCCGAGGACCGTCGACGTCGTGTTGCCGCCGGCGACGTTGCCGACCACCGCGCCGCCTACTCCGCCGACGACGGTACCCGCCGTCCCCGAACCCTTCTCGTCCTTCCGGTTGGTCGTCACGACGGTGCCGCACACGTCGCAGGTCTGGTTGCTGCGCTGTCGCGCGTCGGCCGGCGCGGCGAACGCCAGCGTCGCCATCGTCATCAGCCCGATCAGCGCGGCCCGGGCCTTCGTCTTCGCTCCAGCGTGGACTGGGTTCCTGTTCATGCTCGTCTCCCCGTTCTGCGTCGCACCGTGGACGCGTGGTGATGCGTCGAGACTCGCGGATTCCCGTGGAACCTGTCCGCGCTCGAGACGCCGCCCATGATGCCGCAGCCTCGCGACCCGGCGATCGAGGCGGACGCCGATCCGTTCTTCAGCCGTCGACCGGTTCGACGACCAGCGGCTTCCGGCCGCCGGCAAGGCCGATGGCCGCGAGCGCGGCGAAGACGAGCGTGACCGTGGCGGGCTCGGGCAGCCTCGCGGAGAAGCCGGCAACGGCTGCCGCGGCGGCGATGGCGAACGCGACGACGACGATGATTTTCTGGGGCGACATGAGGATTCTTTCGCGGATGGGCTTCACCCCATCAGCGCAATAAGCATGCCCCGCGACCCTGCCCGGCGCGAGTCGGCGTCGTGACAGGGAGACTGACGGAATGCGGCTCGAACGGACGAAGTCCGTCGCGAACGGCGCTCAGGCTTTCGGCGCGGTCTCGCGGAACGACGGCCGGTCGGCGAGCTTGTCGGCGAGGCGACCGAGGTTGGGATACGTGTCGCGCCAGTCGATGTCCGCGAAGCGGAACGCGAGCCAGTGGAGCGAACAGCCGACCGCGATGTCGGCGAGCGAGTAGTGGCTGCCGTTGCACCACGCGCTGTCGCCGAGCCCGGTCGACATCGCACGCAACGCGCCATCGACCTTGCGGCGTTGCCTCGCCAGCCACTTGTCGCTGCGCTCGCCCTCCGTCCGCTGCGTGGCCTCGATGCGGATCAGGATCGCCGCATCGGAGAGGCCGTCGCCGAGCGCTTC
>CAXTDA010000116.1:0-9922 GCA_964242935.1 uncultured Burkholderiaceae bacterium
CCACCGTCCAGCTCGTCGAGCTGCGCGACGGCACCGCCGGCGCGCCGCTGGTCGCCGCCGCCGATGCGAAGGTCGACGGCACGCGCGACGCGCACACGCTGACCGTGACGGCGAACAGCGACCGCTTCGACGTCAGCGCGACCGCGACCGGTGGGCTGGACGCCGGCAACACGTGGCGTGGCTCGGTCACGAGCCTCGCCAGCCGCGGCAAGGTCCCGTTCTCGCTCGATGGCGCGACCACGGTCGTGGCCGGCGCCGAACGGATCGAGATCGGCGCCGCGCGGCTGCGCTTCACCGAGGGGGTGGTCCAGCTCGATCGTCTGGTGACCTCCGACGGCACCGTGGCCACCGCGGGCAGCGCGTCGGGATTCCCGCTCGCGGTCGTCGGCACGTTCTCGCCCGAGTTCGCGCGCCAGGTCGCGACGTCGCTCAAGTTCGGCGGCCGCTGGGACCTGCGGATCGGCGATACGATCGACGGCAGCGTGCGCCTGTTCCGCGAGTCGGGCGACGTGCGCTTCCTGACCGATCCGAAGTTCACGGTCCAGCCGTCGACGCTCGAAGTCGCGGCGACGATCGTCGCCGACCGCGTCTCGGCCAAGGTGACCGCGATCGGCGACGGGCTCGGACGCATCGAGGCGTCGCTCGACACGCGCCTCGAGAAGCGCGCCGGGCAGTGGGGCCTTCCGGGCGACGCGCCACTCGAATTGCGGAGCGACGTCGACATTCCCGACCTCCGCTGGCTCGCGCGCCTGTCCGGCCGCCCGGGGCTGGATCTTCGCGGCCACGTGACGATGGCGGTCACGGGGAAGGGAACGGTCGGCCGTCCCCTCCTCGCCGGACGGGCCAGCGGCGAGTCGATCGGCGTCCGCTGGCCGGACCAGGGGCTCAATTTCACCGACGGGCGCATCGACCTCGACTTCGACGGCGACCGCGTCGTGCTGAAGCAGGCCGCGCTCTCGTCCGGCAAGGGGACGCTGTCCGCGGACGGCGAGCTGCGCCTCGCGGACCGCAAGGTGCTGGGCAAGCTCGCCGTCCGGCTCGACCGCTTCGAGGCGGTCTCGCGGACCGACCGGACCGTCGTGGTGTCGGGCACCGGGTCGGCGACGTTCGGCGACACCGGCATCGACCTGGCGGCGGACCTGAAGGCCGACCGCGGCAACCTGCAGCTCGCCGAGCGCCGCGGCCCGACGATCTCCGACGACATCGTCATCGTCGGGCGCGACGACGCGGCCGAGGAGGTCGCGGCGAAGAGCGTGCCGGTGCGCCTCGCGGTCAAGTTCGACATGGGGGACGACTTCAGCGTCCGCGGCTCGGGCTTCGAGGGCAAGCTCGCCGGCAACATCGCGATCACCGGCAACGGGACGGATCTGCGGGCGATCGGCACCGTCAGCGTCCGCGACGGCCTCTACAAGGCCTACAGCCAGGAACTGACGATCACGCGCGGCAACCTGACGTTCTCGGGACCGATCGACAACCCGGCGCTCGACATCGTCGCCGTGCGGAAGAACCTGGCCGTCGAGGCCGGCGTACAGATCTCCGGCACGGCCCTCGCACCGCAGGCGAAGCTGGTGTCGACCCCCGACGTGCCCGATACCGAGAAGCTGTCGTGGCTGGTCCTCGGCCATGGCCTCGCCGCGGGCAGCAAGTCGGACTTCGCGCTGTTGACGACGGCCGCGTCGAGCCTGCTCGGCTCGTCCGACTCGACCAGCATCCAGTCGCGCATCGCGGCCACGCTCGGCGTCGACGAGATCGGCGTCAGCGGCCTCGGCGGCGACACCGGCGGACTGCTGACGGTCGGCAAGCAGATCTCCTCGAAGCTGCGCGTGACGCTCGAGCAGGGTTTCACGAAGGCGGCGACGCTGGTCAAGATCCGCTATCGCGTCTTCAATCACGTCGACCTGCAGGTGCAGACCGGCACCGACAGCGCGATCGACCTCTTCTACACGTTCTCGTTCGACTGACCGCGTCCGCTTTCGCGCGCCGCGAGCAGCAGGAAGACGGTGGGGCGCTTCTGCAGGTCGACCGACGCGCCGCGCCATGCGCTCACCGGTCGCGAGCCGATCCACTGCGAGTCGAGCGTCAGGTCGCACGCGACGGCGAGCAGCGTGTCGGGCCGGCAGTGCCCGACCAACGCCGCGAACAGCGCGGCGTTCCGATACGGCGTCTCGATGAAGAGCTGCGTCTGGTGCAGCTGTGCCGAACGGCGTTCGGCGTCGTGGATCGCGGCGATGCGCTCGCGTGCATCGGTCGGCAGGTAGCCGTTGAACGCGAAGCGCTGCCCGTCGAGCCCGCTCGCCATCAGCGCGAGCAGCAGCGCCGACGGCCCGACCAGCGGCCGCACGTCGATGCCGTGGCGATGCGCGAGGCGGACCAGCGTCGCGCCGGGGTCGGCGACGGCCGGGCATCCGGCTTCCGAGACCAGGCCGCCGTCGCGGCCGGCGAGGATCGGCGCGAGCAGCCGTGGCAACGCCGCGGCGGGTGTCGCGACGTTGAGTTCGGCGATCTCGACCTGCTGGATGGGCCGCGCGAGCGGCGTCACGGCGTCGACGCGCTTCAGGAAGGCGCGCGTCGACTTCGCGTTCTCGCCGATGAAGTAGTCGAGGCGTGCCGCGATGCTCGACGTGGCGGCGGGCAGCACGGTCACCAGGTCGCCCGGGCCGAGCGCGTTCGGCACGAGGTACAGCCGGCCGGCGCTCATCCGGCGAGGGTCGGGTAGCCGATGGCCTGCAGCATCGAGACGAGCGCGATCAGCGGCAGCCCGATCAGCGCCGTCGGGTCGTCGCTGTCGATGCGTTCGAGGAGCGCGATGCCGAGCCCTTCCGCCTTCGCACTCCCGGCGCAGTCGTACGGCGTCTCGATCCGCAGGTAGCGCTCGATCGCGTCGTCCGCGAGCGGCCGGAAGCGGACCGTCGTCGCGACCACGCGCACCGCGACGGACGCGGCGGAGGCGACGCAGAGCCCGCTGTGAAAGCGCGCCTCGCGGCCGGACAGCGACCGCAACTGCGCGACCGCGAGCGCGTGGGTGCCGGGTTTGCCGAACGCGGTGCCGCTGCACTCGGCGACCTGGTCCGAGCCGATCACGATCGCGTCCGGATGCCGCGCGGCGACCGTCATCGCCTTCGCCCGCGACAGGCGCCGTGCCGTGTCTTCGGGCGCCTCGTCCGGAAGCGCGGTTTCGTCGATCCGCGGGACGTCGACGACGAACGGCAAGCGCAGCCGCTGCAGCAGTTCGGCGCGGTAGCGCGAGCCGGAGGCGAGGACGAGGGGACGACGGGAGTCGAGGATCATGGACGGGACGCGTCGCGGCAGGGCGTGCGCAAGTCGTGCGACGCGTCGGTGCGACGGGTCGTTCGCTGCGCCGCCGCTGTCGGACGGGCCGTATTATCGTGCGCCGTTCGCCGACCCGCGGTTTTCGAAGCCCTCGCCATGAAGCTGGACCTGTTCGAGTTCGCCCGCCAGCAGCAGACCGCGTCGGGCGACGTCGCGCTCGCGAACCTGATGCGGATCGACACGCCCGACCGGAACGGCGGTCTCGCGTGGCGCGCGTCGGGGTCGACACACGGACGTCACGGCGGCCTTCGTCTCGACCTCGCGATCGACGGCGACGTCGTGCTGACCTGCCAGCGCTGCCTGCAGCCGATGACCGAGTCGTTGCGGCTGCGTCCGAAGTTCCTGATCGCCGGCGACGAGGAGGCCGCCGACCGGCTCGACCAGGACGACGAGTTCGACGT
This sequence comes from uncultured Burkholderiaceae bacterium, assembly GCA_964242935.1. Classification (GTDB taxonomy): domain Bacteria; phylum Pseudomonadota; class Gammaproteobacteria; order Burkholderiales; family Burkholderiaceae_D; genus CAHJXF01. The sequence continues at coordinate 3,732 of CAXTDA010000116.1, forward strand.
GGTCGTCGGATCGCCGACCTTCGACCTCGATCAGTTGATCGAGGACGAGGTCATCCTCGCGTTGCCGATCGCGCCCCGGCACGCGGTCTGCCCGGGCGACGCGAAGACGCCGTCGTCCGGCGCCGGCCGGCCGTCGCCCTTCGCCGCGCTCGCCGGCTTGAAGACGAGCAACGGCGCGACGAACGGGGCGGTGGACGGCGACCCCGCCGAGGACCGTTGACGAGGTGCGCCGACCCAGCGTAGTGCGTTGTTTACAAACTATTCGTCGTCGCCCGGCCCGTCCCGGCAGGCGTGCGGCATGTTAGAATCCGCGGCTCGACAAATCACGCCGTCCCGATTCCGGAGTTGCCATGGCTGTCCAACAGAACAAGAAGTCGCCCTCCAAGCGCGGCATGCATCGTGCGCACGATCACCTGACGGCGCCGCCGCTCGCCGTCGAGCCGACGACCGGCGAAGTGCATCTTCGTCATCACGTCAGTCCCAACGGTTTCTATCGCGGCAAGAAGGTCGTCCAGACCAAGAACGACGAGTGATCGAATGGTCGGGACGGCGCGTCTGCCGCGTTGCCCCGACCCGGTCGTCGGGTTGCCGCGCGTGACGCGGCCGGACCGCCCCGGACGCCGCTGAACGGCGGACCGCATGCCGGCGCGCATCGCGATCGACAGCATGGGTGGGGATCACGGCCTCTCGGTCACGATCCCGGCGACGCTGCAGTTCATCGAACAGCATCCCGACGTCCACATCCTGCTGGTCGGCGACGCGGCCGCGCTCGACGCGCGCCTGCGGGCCGGACGCAGCTGGGCGGACCGGTCGCGGATCGAGGTCGTCCATGCGTCCGAGGTCGTCGCGATGGACGACCCGATCGAGATCGCGTTGCGAAAGAAGCGCGACTCGTCGATGCGGATCGCGATCGCCTGCGTCAAGGACGGGCGGGCCGATGCCTGCGTGAGCGCCGGCAACACCGGCGCGTTGATGGCGATCTCGCGCTACCTGCTGAAGACGGTCGAAGGCATCGATCGTCCGGCGATCGCCACGCTGTTGCCGAACCGGACCGGCGGCGCGACCACCGTGCTCGATCTCGGCGCCAACGTGGATTGCAGCGCGGAGCATCTGCTGCAGTTCGCTCTGATGGGCAGCGCGCTGGTCGCGGCCGTCGACGGCAAGGCCTCGCCGAGCGTCGGTCTGCTCAACATCGGCGAAGAGATCATCAAGGGCAACGACGCGGTCAAGGAAGCGGGCGAGCTGATGCGCGCCGCGTCCGAGCGCGGGCAGCTCAACTTCCACGGCAACGTCGAGGGCAACGACATCTTCTCGGGCTCGGTCGACGTCGTGGTCTGCGACGGCTTCGTCGGCAACGTGGCGCTGAAGACGTCGGAGGGCCTGGCGCAGATGCTCGACGGGTTCATCCGCGAGGAGTTCAAGCGGAACCCGTTGACGATGCTGGCCGCGCTGCTCGCGCTGCCGGTGCTGAAGCGCTTCAAGCACCGGGTCGACCATCGGCGCTACAACGGCGCGAGCCTGCTCGGCCTCCGCGGCCTCGTCGTCAAGAGCCACGGGTCGGCCGATGCCTACGCGTTCGGGCATGCGATCGCGCGCGCCTGCGACGCGGCGCGGCACGACGTCGCGTCACGCATCGTCGAATCGATGCGCAGCATGCGGCTCGATGCGGCCGGCGGTGACCCGGACGTGTCGGCGCCCGCCGCGTCGAGCGCCGAGACGGAGTCGCGGAAGCACGTCGCATCGCTGTTCTGATCACGACCGTCGCACCGTCATGAGCGCGTACTCGACCATCATCGGTACCGGCAGCTATCTGCCGCCGCGCCGCGTGTCGAACGACCAGCTCGCCGCGGAACTCGCCGCGAAGGGCATCGAGACCAGCGACGAGTGGATCGTCTCGCGGAGCGGCATCCGCGCGCGTTACTTCGCCGATCCCGGGGTCCCGTGCAGCGACCTCGCGACCGAGGCCGCGCGCCGGGCGCTCGACGCGGCCGGCATGAAAGCATCGGCGATCGACCTCGTCATCGTCGCGACGTCGACGCCCGACATGGTCTTTCCGAGCACGGCCTGCATCGTGCAGAACAAGCTCGGCATCACCAATCAGTGCGCCGCGTTCGACCTGCAGGCGGTGTGCAGCGGGTTCGCGTACGCGCTCGCCACCGCCGATGCGTTCATCCGCGCCGGGCAGTCGACCAACGTGCTCGTGATCGGCAGCGAGGTGTTCTCGCGGATCCTCGACTTCGCCGACCGGACGACCTGCGTGCTGTTCGGCGACGGCGCCGGCGCGGTCGTGATGACGGCATCCGAGCGACCGGGCGTGCTGGCAAGCCGCCTCCATGCGGACGGCCGACACGTCGGCATCCTCTGCGTGCCGGGCAACGTCGACCACGGCGGCGTCCTCGGCGACGCGTTCCTGAAGATGGACGGGCCGGCGGTCTTCAAACTCGCCGTCAACGTGCTCGAGAAGGTCGCGCTCGAGACGCTCGCCGCCGCGGGCGTCACGGCGAACGAGGTCGACTGGCTGATCCCGCACCAGGCCAACATCCGCATCATGCAGGGCACCTGCCGGAAGCTCGGACTGCCGCCCGAAAAGATGATCGCGACGGTCGCCGAGCACGGCAACACGTCGGCCGCGTCGATCCCGCTCGCGCTCGACGTCGCGGTGCGCGACGGCCGCATCCGCGGCGGTCACAAGGTGTTGATGGAGGGCGTCGGCGGCGGCTTCACGTGGGGCGCCGTCCTCGTCGAGATGTGACCGCACGATGACGCTCGCATTCGTCTTTCCCGGACAGGGATCGCAGTCGGTCGGCATGTTCGACGCGATGATCGCCGCGCGATCGGACCATCCGGCCGTCGCCGCGACGCTCGAGGAGGCGTCGGACGTGCTGCGGCAGGACGTGACCGCGCTGATCGCGAACGGCCCGGCCGACGAACTCGGCCTCACGACCAACACCCAGCCGGTGATGCTCGCGGCGGGCGTCGCGATGTGGCGCGCGTGGCGCGACGCGGGCGGCGCCGAACCGGCCGTGATGGCGGGCCACAGCCTCGGCGAGTACGCCGCGCTGGTCGCCTCGGGGGCCTTGCGTTTCGCCGACGCGCTGCCGCTCGTCCGCTTCCGGGCCGAGGCGATGCAGGCGGCCGTGCCGATCGGCACCGGCGGCATGGCCGCGATCCTCGGACTCGACGACGACGCGGTGCGGGCGGCCTGCGCCGAAGCCGCGCAGGGCGAGGTCGTCGAAGCCGTCAACTTCAACGCGCCGTCGCAGGTCGTCATCGCGGGACACCAGGCCGCGGTCGAACGCGCCTGCGAGGTGGCGAAGGCGCGTGGCGCGAAGCGCGCGGTCGTGCTCGCGGTGTCGGCGCCGTTCCATTCGTCGCTGATGCGGCCGGCCGCCGAGCGCCTCGCGGGCCGTCTCGCCGACATCGCGATCGCGGCGCCCGCAATCGACGTGATCAACAACATCGACGTCGCGGTCGAGCACGACGCGGACGCGATCCGTTCGGCGCTGGTCCGGCAGGCGGCCGGACCGGTGCGGTGGGCCGAGACGATCCGGCGCATGGGCGACGGCGGCGTGACGCACGCGATCGAGTGCGGACCGGGCAAGGTGCTCGCGCCGATGGCGAGGCGGATCGACGCACGCGTCGTCGGGCTTCCGATCTTCGACCCCGCTTCGCTCGCCGCCGCGCTGGCGGCATCGAGCGCGGGCGTCCCGTGACCCGTCGTCGGAAGGTCATCCCATGAAGGAACGAACGCTCGAAGGCCAGGTCGCGCTCGTGACCGGCGCGTCGCGCGGCATCGGGCAGGCGATCGTGATCGAACTCGCCGCACGCGGCGCGACCGTCATCGGCACGGCGACGTCGCCGGCCGGCGCGACGTCGATCGACGACGCGCTCGCGGCGCACGGCGGCAAGGGCATCGTGCTCGACGTGCGCGACGCGGCCGGATGCGACGCCGCGATCGAGGCGGTCCAGAAGGAATTCGGCGGCCTCCACATCCTCGTCAACAACGCCGGTATCACGCAGGACACGCTGGCAATGCGGATGAAGGACGAGGACTGGGGCGCGGTGATCGACACGAACCTGTCGGCCGTCTTCCGCCTGTCGCGCGGCGTGCTGCGCGGCATGATCAAGGCGCGCGGCGGGCGCATCGTCAACATCACGTCGGTCGTCGGATCGGCCGGCAACGCGGGACAGGTCAACTACGCCGCCGCGAAGGCGGGGGTCGCCGGCATGACGCGGTCGCTCGCGCGCGAACTCGGCAGCCGCAACATCACGGTCAACTGCATCGCGCCGGGCTTCATCGACACCGACATGACCAAGGGCCTCGCCGCGGGCCAGGTCGACGCGCTGACCGCGCAGATCCCGCTCGGGCGGCTCGGCAAGCCCGACGACATCGCCGCCGCGGTGGCCTTCCTCGCGTCGCCCGCGGCGGGCTACATCACGGGCACGACGCTGCATGTCAACGGCGGCATGTACATGAGCTGAGCCTCGTCGCGCGGCGGTCGCGACGCCCTCGTCCAGAGGCCGCGCCCCGGCGAAATCGAAGGGGCGGTCTGCTACAATCCGCGCGATTTTTGCGGTGGCAGTTGGCCCATCACGAATCGATGATGATCGGCGAAAAGAGGCCATTCGACGATTCGCCGCAGCACCCCTATCCCGGAGGAAAAACATTCATGGACAGCATCGAACAACGCGTCAAGAAGATCGTCGCGGAACAACTCGGCGTCAACGAGGCGGACATCAAGACCGAGTCGTCCTTCGTCGACGATCTCGGCGCCGATTCGCTCGATACCGTCGAACTCGTGATGGCGCTCGAGGACGAGTTCGAGACCGAGATCCCCGACGAGGAAGCCGAGAAGATCACCACCGTGCAGCAGGCGATCGATTACGTCAGTTCGCACAAGAAGTAAGCCGCCGTCTTGTTCCTTCAGTTCGAATGAGTCGTCGCCGCGTCGTCATCACCGGCCTCGGCATCATCGCGCCGGTCGGCAACACGATCGCCGAGGCGTGGGCGAACATCCTGGCCGGCAAGTCGGGCATCGATCACATCACGCGCTTCGACGCGTCGGCGCTCCCGTGTCGCATCGCCGGCGAGGTCCGCGACTTCCGCATCGACGACTACATCGTCGCGAAGGAAGCCCGTCACATGGATACCTTCATCCATTACGGCGTGGCGGCGGGCATCCAGGCGTGGAACGACTGCGGACTCGCAGTGACGGAGGACAACGCCGAGCGCATCGGTGTCATCGTCGGTTCCGGCATCGGCGGCTTGCCGATGATCGAGGAAACCTGCATCGAGCTCGCGGCGCGCGGACCGCGGCGCATCTCGCCGTTTTTCGTGCCCGCATCGATCATCAACATGGTCTCCGGACAACTGTCGATCCACTTCGGCTTCAAGGGCCCGAGCTACGGCATCGTCAGCGCCTGCACGACCGGCCTGCACTGCATCGGCGACGCGGGTCGACTGATCGAGTATGGCGATGCCGACGTCATGGTGGCCGGCGGTGCCGAGTCGACGATCTCGCCGCTCGGCATCGGCGGCTTCACGGCGGCGCGCGCGATGACCCAGCGCAACGACGACCCGAAGGCCGCCAGCCGCCCGTGGGACAGGGATCGCGACGGCTTCGTGCTCGGCGAAGGCGCCGGCGTCATGGTCCTCGAGGAATACGAGCACGCGAAGCGCCGCGGCGCGAATATCGTGGCGGAGCTGATCGGCTATGGGATGAGCTCGGACGCTTATCACATCACCGCGCCGAACGCCGACGGCCCGCGTCGCGGGATGCGGAACGCGCTGATGAACGCCGGCATCGACGCCGACGCGGTCCAGTACGTCAACGCGCACGGGACGTCGACGCCGCTCGGCGACAAGAACGAGACCGTGGCGATCAAGGAAGCGTTCGGTGAACACGCGAAGAAGCTCGTCGTCAATTCGACGAAGTCGATGACCGGGCATCTGCTCGGCGCCGCGGGCGGCATCGAGGGCGTCTTCACCGCGCTCGCGATCCGCGACCAGGTCTCGCCGCCGACGATCAACCTCGTCGACCAGGACCCCGAGTGCGACCTCGACTACTGCGCGAACGAGGCGCGGCCGATGAAGATCGACGTGGCGCTGTCCAACTCGTTCGGCTTCGGCGGCACCAACGGCACGATGGTGTTGCGCCGGGTATGAGCCGGCATCCGGTTCGCGCGTGAAT
>CAXTDA010000117.1:0-9921 GCA_964242935.1 uncultured Burkholderiaceae bacterium
GCCCAACTAAGGCGTTCGCCACAGCGTCAAGACGTGTTCGCTGGACGCTTACGCACCTTCCCATAGATTGAAGTCGTAGCGGACGGCAGGCCACCCACGGGAAGGCATCTTCAGAGGCGGTGCGCCGCCAGCAAACCGGTGGGCAAAGCGCGCGTCAACCCACTGCACAGCCAGGTCGCCAAAGGCAACGGTGAACCCGACGTAAGCAGCTGCCAGACCATGTGCAAACGTGGCGGCTGCACCCCGACGCAAATCCATTGCGGTGAAGACCAAGAGTAGTACGTCAATGAGAGGCAGACAGATCAGCAGCGCACGGCTCAGCGCCCCCTTGCGAAGCAGATAACGAATGGCAAAGGCCAGCAGCAAGACGACCCAGAAACTCGCCTCGCAGGCAACGATGAGGGCGTACAGTAGATAGGGCTCTGGTGGCATTCGCGAAACCGTGGCTTCTGAGGCCTAACGCTTCAGTTCATCGGCCGCGCAGCGGTCCGCTGGAACGCCGGGTTAGGCTGGTCGCCAGGTCGCCACGGGTAAGGATAGCCCTTAGTTCGGACCTCAGCTCGAGCGGGGCTTGCAATTCCCTCGACCTCCGCCACTGGAATGTGAACAAGACTTGCAATCTCCGCGTCGGTGATTTCGGGCCGCTGACCGATCAAGTCCATGGCAATGGGAATCGCACTCGTATAATCGGCGAATCGAAATGAGTGGCCACGATCGCATGATCGGGACCGATTCGTAGAAGGGTCTCGTAGCTGTCGAACTCATCTGGCCAAACTCCATCGGTAACCGCACGCTCCGCTACCAAGGCAATCACTTTTCGCATGATGTAAACGTCGTTCATACCCCGCAAATGTCTTGCTCATTCATGGATGCCTAACGTTTGAGTGGAGCGGGTCGGCTCGAACCAGTGGTCAGGCGGCAGTTCGCCATACAACGACAAGAGGTTAAGCGCTCCATCAAATTCGCGGAAAGCCGTGACGGACGGGCGGGGCTTCCTCAGGCTCGCGTGCTTCGCGACGGAGCCCCAGATAAGCCAAGCCTTGGTCTGTGACACGGAAAAAATGCCGCAGGTCCCCTTGGCGCGGCATTTCTGCGATTTTGGTTTCCGATATTTTCTCGATAAAGTTGACACCCCAGAGATGCCGAATCTCGCGCTCGAAGCTGGGACTTATATCGTAAGGAAACGGGCTGTCGCTGGCGAGCCTCTCAAGGTGATTAATCTCCCAATACGGTAAGAAGTGACTGACAAGGAAGCTTAATGCGTCGATTTCTCTCCTTTGTTGCCTCTGTTCATGCCACACCAAGTTAATCTGCCGCTCAGCCTTTGCCTCCGACACTCCGAGGTCGCGAATCACCTGCCTGATGCAGTCACACGCTGAGCCGACGGCGCCGCGATGACTTCGGTCATCCCGGGGCCAGTCGTATCGGGCAAGAACGATACCAGATAGATCGCTTGGGATTCTGAGTTGTGGATTGGATTCGTGTACGACAAACGTGCGCGAGCGGCCAAGGCGACCCATGAATAGACCGAGCTCGAAGATGACATTATCTCGTGCGCTAAAGGCATTCGTGTCGCGACTAGTTACCATGTCGTCCGCCGTCATAACAAGAACGGCGAAGTCGAAGCGTGCGAGCGAACTAATTAGGGTCTCGATGAAAGTGCTACCGAGCTGAAATAGCCCTTCGTTCCAAAGAGTAACCTCTGCATCAAGCTCGAGTTGAGCCCTGATAGCTCGGGCAAAGTCCAGGCCCTCCGAGGAAGAGCCGACGAAGACTGAGGGATTGGCCATGAGAGCATCACCGAGCTGATTGTCGCGTCTAACGCATCAGTTCAGCGGCCACGCAGCGGTCCGCTGGAACGACGGGTTGGATTCTTGGCACCAGGCACAGGAGTCTTGGCAAGACGCTCGGCCATGCGTGTCTGCCGCCCTTGGCCTGTCGCTCGCCACCGTTCGACAACCTCCGCCGGTAACCGAAGCGAGATGGACTGCGAGGATTCAACGAGCGAGGCCGCCCGCCTTTGTCAACGACGGCCCGCGACAGCATCTCGTCCGTTGGTTGAGGCAGTTCCCGGTACTCCGAAGGCTTGACGACGTGCGCGTCGAGACGCGCCATGTCAGAGCCCAAAATACGGCGCGAGGCGGTCTTGTTCACGGTCACTTTGAAGAATTCCGCGCTCCGAAAATCTAACGTTCGACATGAGCGGCAGGCCGAGGGCGCGAAGCGGCCTTCGAGACGTCGCTCGATGGTCGGGTCAGGCGATCTCATCCCCCCAGACATTCGCGTTCTCCTCGAAATCGGGCCGCTGAGGGCGGACGACGCAAAATCTTTGACCCGTCGGCGCCTCCATGACCCACCAAGTGCGGACTTTGGCAATCCGCTTGGCACCGAGCTTTTGAAGTCGATCGGCCTCCGCCTCGACATCGTCGGTCTCGATGTCAAGGTGAACTCTGCTCTCGTGTGGCACAGCCTGCACGAGGATTTTCATTTCGTCAGGCGGACCTTCGAGCGCGCGGTACAACTCGGACGGATCCGCAGCGCGCTCCGCAGCCCGACCGATGGCCGCAGCCCAGAACCTGGCCGCTGCGTCGATGTCCTCTGTCCGGCAATCGATGATGATGTTGCTGAGGCGGCTCTTATGCATGCTGGCAGACCAGTCCGCGGTGCCCAACGAATCAGTTCAGCGGCCGTGCAGCGGTCCGCTGGAATGCCGGGGGTTGGGCATCTGGGCCGCCTTTCAACTACAGGTCCTCTGGCTGCAAGCCGATGTGCTGGCGATCCGCACGAGCATTCTCGGACCGATTTCCTCGCCGTCATGGAAGGCAAACACGAGGTCCGGCACCCTTGTCGCTCCAGCGTCTTGTGCGAGCCCGACTGTCGCTCTTAACCCGCCGTCCCAGTCGGAGCAGTGCTGCAAGAACTCGCCTCGCCTTCGCTGACGGCCACTGACTCACGCCGCTGCAGGAAGCGACAGACTGAATCCAACTGGCTGCGCCTCGCCGTGCTCGAGTTGCTCAGCGATTACACGAAGCGCGAGCACTTCAGCTCTCGACAAAGCCTCGTTGGCAGACCGACCGTATGCGAGCACCCCAGGCAACTGCACGACCTCTGCCAGCCATCGACCATCCTCTTCGAGCTCACACTCAAGACGCAGTTCCATCGGTGCCTCCGAAGAACGCACTAGTCTACTGCGGCTCACGTTCGTGATGCCCGACGATTCGGTTCAGCGGCCGCGTAGCGGTCCGCCGGCACGCCGGGTTCGGCACGCTCACTCGAGCGCATCCATCAAGGCAGCGGCCTCCACTTGCGCTTGCCGCAAAACGCCAGCCAACGTGCCCACCTTGAGTCCGTCGCGGAGTGGGACCGCGCAGCCCACGGCACCTCGTCGACGGATGACACCGCTGCGTGGATCGGCGCATCTCTCCTTGAATATCGAGGTCGAGAGCCGCCTTCATTTCTTCTGTCCCCACACGTCGATCATCGACTTCAACACCGCCTTCGTCGGCATTCGCTCATCCGACAGCGCCTCCAGGAAATCCGACAGCCGCTTCGCCTTCCGTACCGAATAGAACGTCAGCAACGCGGTCGGAATCAGCACCGCGAAGAAGATCAGCGTGCGTTCCAGCGCCGACAGTTCGGACAACGCGAACAGGTTCATCCCGAGGAAGCCGGTCGCGACCGTGCCGATCAGGCCGAAGATCGTCACGACGGTCAGCCGCACGACGGTGTTGGCCTGCCGACGCAACGAGTCGCTGTCGAGATAGTTGCTCATCGCCTCGATGCTCTCGCGAACCTCGGTGTAGAGCCCGTCGGTGGCGAGGAAGTTGGTCGTCATGCGGTACAGGTCGCGCGCCTGCGGCTGGTCCGACACCTCGTGGAACCAGTAGCGGTGCGTGAAGCGGAGGAACGTCTCGAGCAGTCCGCGGATCACGATCTTGAACGTCTTGACCGACTCGACGTCGGTGATGTCGAGGCGGTTCAGCGCATCGGCCATGCGGTCCGACAGCATCAGCAGCGTCGCCTTGTTGAAGTGCGGGATCAGGAACAGCAGGAAGTACTGGTGGCGGAACTGGCCGAGCAGGCCCGACTCGCGGTCGACGAAGTACGGGTCGCTCGCGTCGCCGACCATCACGAACGCGTGCCCGCAGTTCATCAGCCGCGTGCCGGGATGTTCGGCGCGCTGGTCGTTCCAGAACTGGTCGTAGCAGTACCTGTCCTCGAAATCGCGGACATGCCGTTCCGAATACGGCAGGTCCGACGAGCCGCCCGGCGCGGTCACCAGGCCGAGGCGCACGAAGTCCGCGCGCGTGAGTGCCCTGGCATCGTCCATCGCGAGATACGCGAGCAGCGGCATGCGGGCGTACTCGACCTGCTGGTAGCGGATCACGCCGACTTCGTCGGAGTGCTCGGGGACGAGCGGGCGGAGCAGGAACGCCCAGTGCGACGCGAAGCGCGGCGCGCGATGGGTGCAGACGTACGACAGGTACTTCGACTTGTCCTCGAAGTCGGACGTGGAAAGGACGGTCCCGTCGCGGGCGAGCCATTCGGCGCGTTCGACGCAATGGCCGCCGCGACCGCGGGCGTCCCAGTAGGCCGGATAGGCGCGACCGAGGCGATACATGGTCGACTCGGCTTCGACGAGCGTCAGGTCGTCGGCATGAATCTCGACGACCGGGATCACGATGTCGATGTCGAAGAAGAAGTAGAGGTCGACGTGGGCGATCTCGAACGTCCGTTCGCTGGCCGCGTCCCTGGCGTCGGCGTTCGCGTCATCGTTCGTTCCGAAGCGGACGCGCAACTGCGTGATGTCGGTCCGGCGGAACACGCGGATCGGCGATTCGTTCGCGTACGCGTCGACCGAATCGGCGACCGGCGCCGGCTTGCCCTCGCCGTAGAGGAAACGGCGCACGTACGGCAGGAACGTCACGAACTCGCTGTAGTGACGCTCCTGGAACTGCGCGGGATCGACGCCGAACTCGTCGGCGACTTCGCGCCAGGGATGGTTGGCGCCGTCGCGGCGAAGCGCCGTCCAGTGCGCGCGCAACGGCGCATCGGGCGCGAGCGGCGCCAGTTGCAACGGCCACACGAGGATCTGACGGAAGTGGCGAACGCGCTTGACGACGTCTTCGGGCGACGGGGCCATCGAGGTCTCTGGTTCTGGTGGTGCCGGTCGGCCTCGTCACTGTCCCTCAAGTTGCCTCCTCGATCAACGCGGCCGCCGCTTCGTGCGCAAAAAAGCGACACCGGCGCGATGGCGAAGGCCACACACGATAGAGTCGCGGCGAAGGAGGCCCTCGATGCAAGATGCGAAACGCGTGAAGTGGCGAACGACTGCGATGCTCGGCGCGATCGCGTTGCTGTGCGGCTGCGCGTCGCCGTCGGCCCTCGATCGCGTCGTGCTGTCGTACGACACCAGCACCGGCGACGCGGTCGCGAAGCAGCTGCTCGTAAATATCGCACGGGCGCGCCGCAACGAGCCGATGCACTTCACGACCGTCTCGAGCATCGCGGCGACCTACAAGTTCGCGCTCAACGGCGGCTTCGCGGGCGCGCAGGCGGGGATGCGCGGCGGCACCATCGCGCCGGTCTTCGGCGCGAGCACCGAAGAGAACCCGACGATCAGCATCGCGCCGATGCAGGGCGACGATTACACGCAACGCCTCCTCACGCCGTTCGTCGAGCAGCGGCTCGCCCTGCTGTTGCGTCAGGGGTACGACGTCGATTCGCTGCTGCGGCTGCTCGGCGCGGAGCTGCGTCTCGACGTCGATCCGGCGCATCGCTACGTCGCCTGCCAGAACCGGCCGTCGGACCGGGACGGCTACACGACCTATCGGCGCGTGATGGCGCAGCTGTCGACGATCCAGGACCGGCATGCGCTCTACGTCGAGCCGCTCTACTTCCAGCGGACCTGGACGGTCGCGGCCGACAGCGTGACGCCGGAGACGTTCGGGACGATCTACAAGGACTACACGCTCGACTTCGATGCGGCCGCGAAGGTCTGGCGGGTGTCGAAGCGCGTCGTCGGTCGCGTGATCATCAGCAACTACGACCCGTCGGTCCTCTCGAACGACGAGCGGATGCGGCTGCACGCGGAGGCCGAGGAGGCGCCGTCCAACGAGATCCTGATCGATGTCCGTACCGGCTTCGTCGGCGGCGAGATCCCGATGCATGGCCGGCTGGAGTTGCGCAGCTTCCACGAGGTGCTGAACTTCATCGGTCGCGGCATCGGCGAGGAGCCCGAGTTCGACGTGGCGCCCGACCCGCGGACGCCGCCGATGACCGAGAACCCGGTGCGCGCGCTCGCGATCGTCGAGTCGTCGGCATCGCCGGGCGGCGCGGACTTCGTCGCGAGCTGGCGCGGGCTCAACTACTCGGTTGCCCCCGACGACGGTTACGCCTGGAACCGGAAGGCGTTCACGCTGCTGTACCAGCTGTTCCAGATGAGCATGTCGACCGCGCAGCCGACCGGGCCGGCGATCACGATCGCCAAGTGACGGACGTACGGCGTTCGGCGCGAGCTACGCCGCCGAAGCCTCGTGCGCTTCGTCGTCCTGCGGGACCTGGATCAGTCCGGTGTGATAGTCGTATTCGAAGATCTCGCCGTAGCGCCCCCATTCGATGGCCGTCTGCATGACACGTTCGGCTTCGGTCGCGTCCAGGGTCTCCTGCAGCAAGCGCACGAACGGCTTCTCCGGCAGTTCCCCGGTCTCCTCCTGGTCGAGGCTGTGGCGGATGTGCGCGATGAACGGGACGTGCGCGATCAGCTGTCGGCCGAAGATCGCCTGCCGGTCGGCGTGGGAACGGTCCGCGTACTGACGACCGATCGGCGTGACGTGCAGGTCGCCGTCCGAGACGCGCGCCATGTCGAGCAGCGAGAGCGCCTGCACCAGCGGCAGCAGCTCGTCGTCGGTCAGTTCGCTCGCTTCGGCAAACTTCGGCAGGTCGGCGCGGCCGTTGAACGGATCGTCGAGCAGCAGTTCGAGCAGGCCGTCCATGCGCGCGACGTCCGCCTCGGGAAGCCGGTCGGCGAGGCTGAGCGCGGCCGGCTCGACCGGCGTCCGGTCGAGCGCCCCGCGGCCCCCGGTCATCAGCGCATAGACCTCGTCGACCAGGTCGCGGACGTTCGAGCTGTTCGCATCGCGGGGCCGCGGCAGCCCGATCGCGAGCTGCGAACGGACGCGGCCGGGATCGCTCGCGAAGATCAGCACGCGGTCGGCCATCAACACGGCTTCCTCGATGTTGTGCGAGACGACGAGGATCGCCTTCGTCGGCATGACGCCGCTCGACCACAGCTCGAGGATGTCCTCGCGAAGCCGCTCGCCGGTCAGCACGTCGAGCGCGGAGAACGCTTCGTCCATCAGCAGGACCTCGGGCTCGACGACGAGGGCCCGTGCGATTCCGACGCGCTGGCGCATCCCGCCGGACAGCTCGCGGGGCAACGCCCCCTCGAAACCGGCGAGGCCGATGAGATCGATCGCACGCTCGGCGCGTCGCGCGCGCTCGGCCGCGTCGACGCCGCGGGCTTCGAGCCCGATCTCCACGTTCTGCTGGACCGACAGCCACGGAAAGAGCGCGAACGACTGAAACACCATACTGACGCCGCGGGCAGGGCCGTAGAGCGGTTGTCCCGCGTAGCTGACGGCCCCCGTGTCGGCGTGGATCAGCCCGGCCATGATCCGCAGCAGCGTCGACTTGCCGGAGCCCGACTGCCCGAGCAGGGCCACGATCTCGCCGCGTTCCAGGCGGAAGTCGACGCCGTCCAGCACGGCGCGGGCGTTGCCGTCTGCGGAGCGGAACGACTTGCCGACTCCCCTGAGTTCGATGATGGCGTCGTTCATCGCTCGCTCCGATCAGAAGTGCATCCGGTCTTCGGCCATGAGATACAGCCGACGCCAGACGAAGTGATTCATCGTCATCACGAAGACGCACATGACCGCGATCCCGAGCGCGATCCGTGGAAAATCGCCGACCGCCGTCATGTGGGCGATGTAGCTCCCGAGACCCTCGGCCTGCAGCGTCGTGTCGCCCCAGGTCACGTATTCGGCGACGATGCTCGCGTTCCACGAGCCGCCGCTCGCGGTGAGCGCACCGGTGACGAAGCTCGGGAAGATCGCGGGGAGCAGGTACCGCTTCCACTTCAGCATGCCCGAGAGGCCGATGTTCTGCGCGGCGTAGCGGAGCTCGGTCGGAATCGTCGATGCGCCCGCGATGACGTTGAACAGCAGGTACCACTGCGTGCCGAGGACCATCAGCGGCGAGAGCCAGATATCGGGGTTCAGGTGCCAGCGGACGATCAGGACGACCGCGACCGGGAACATCAGGTTCGCCGGGAACGCGGCGAGGAACTGGACCATCGCCTGCAGCCGACCCGCCCAGCGGGGGTTGAGGCCGATCCAGATCCCGATCGGCACCCAGACCAGCCCGGCCAGGACGATCAGCACGACGACGCGGAGCATCGTGTAGGCGCCCAGCACGAACACGTGCAGCACCTCGACCAGGGCGACCTCGCCGCGCACGAAGCCGATCAACCACCAGAGGGCGAACAGCACCGCGCCTGCGAGCGCCGCATCCCCGATCCGCGTGAAGACGGCATTGGGCGGCCGGGCGCGGGCGCGGATCGACGTCCCGTCGTGCCGATGGCGGAACAGCAACAGCGAACGCTCGAAGAGCCTCACCGCCGACACGCCGAGCCGCTGCGTGCGATCGGTGCGACGCCACCAGTTGAGGACCCAGGACGTCGGCTCGAACTCCGCGCTGCCTTCCTCGAAGCGGAACTTGTCCGCCCAGGCGATCAGCGGCCTGAAGAAGAACTGATCGTAGAGCACGATGCCGGCCATCATGGCGGCGATGGCCCAACCGACGGCACCGAGGTCGCGCGCGTCGATCGCGAGCGCGATGTACGACCCGACACCGGGCAGCCGGATGCTCTGATTGGAGACCGAGATGGCTTCGGCGGCGACGACGAAGAACCAGCCGCCCGACATCGACATCATCATGTTCCAGAGCAGCCCCGGCATCGCGAACGGCAGCCCGAGCCGCCAGAACTTCTGCCAGTCGGACAACTGGAACACGCGCGCCGCCTCGTTCAGCTCCGCCGGCACCGTCCGGAGCGACTGGTACAGGCTGAACGCCATGTTCCACGCCTGCGACGTGAAGATCGCGAAGATCGCGGCGCATTCCACGCCGAGCAGGCTTCCGGGAAAGAGCGCGATGAAACCGGTGACCGTGATCGACAGGAAGCCGAGGATCGGGATCGATTGAAGGATGTCGAGCAACGGCACCATCACCCGCTCGGCCGCCCGCCATTTCGAGGCGATCACCGCGAAGACGCAGCTGAACAGCAGCGATGCGACGAGCGCGAGGAACATGCGCAACGTCGTGCGCAGAAGGTAGTACGGCAGCATCCACGGGTCCAGCGTGACCGGCAACGTCTCGCCGACCGCGTAGGGCGTCGCCATCTGCGAGCCGACGTACGCGAGCGCGAACAGCGTCGCGAGCACGAGCGGAAGCAGCGCCCAGTCCCATCGGTTGCCGGACGACTCGACGACTTGCCGCGGGAAGAAGGGCTTGTTGGTCATCTCGCCGTGGAGTCGGTCTATAAACTGCTTCGGAGGAGGAGCGATCCTACTCGTCGCCCGCGTGGCCGACCGGCCGGCGACGACGATCGCGGGCGATTCATCAACCGATCGTACGAGCGCATGACGACCACCATCCGACCGATCCGAACCGACGAGCTCGACGCGGCGCGCCGGCTGCTGCTCGCGAACGGCTGGCACGGCCCGCGCTTCGACCCCGAGCCGTTCGCGGCGCTCTGCCGCGGCAGCCGCGAGGCGCTGGTGGCCGTCGACGGCGACCGCGTGGTCGGCTTCGCGCGGTCGGTCGCCGACGGCGTGTCGAACGGCTACCTCTGCTCGCTGGTGG
>CAXTDA010000118.1:0-9812 GCA_964242935.1 uncultured Burkholderiaceae bacterium
GGTCGACCTGTTCGGCCGCGTCGCGAACAACGTCGCCGCGGCGAAGGCCGATGCCGGCGCGTCGGAGGCGACCTATCGCTCGGTGCTGCTCGCGCTGCAGGCCGACGTCGCCGCGACCTACTACCGCGTCCGCGAGTCCGATGCCGAGCTCGCGTTGCTGAAGGAGACGATCCGCCTTCGCGAAGCCAACGTGCGCCTCGCGCAGAGCCGCTTCGATGCGGGCGACGTCGGCGAGATCGACCTCACCCGCGCGCGTACCGAGCGGGCGACCGCGCAGTCGGATGCGATCGGCATCGAGCGCCAGCGTGCGGTGGCCGAACACGCGCTCGCCGTGCTGCTCGGTCGCGCGCCCGCGGCGTTCGACTTCGGCGTCAATCCGCTGACCGACGTGGCCAACCTGCCGATCGTTCCCGCCGGGCTGCCGTCGGCGCTGCTCGAACGCCGCCCCGACATCGCGGCCGCGCAGCAGCAGCTGTTCGCGGCCAACGCGCGGATCGGCGTCGCGCGGTCCGCGATCTTCCCGGCGGTGTCGCTGACCGGGCAGGGCGGCTACGAATCGGTCCAGCTGGCCGACGTGTTCAAGTGGAGCAGCAGCACGTGGCTGCTCGGCGCGCTGCTGTCGCTGCCGATCGTCGACGGCGGTCGCAACCGGGCCAACATCCGTCGTGCGGAGGCAGCGCTCGACGAGTCGGTGGGCGTCTACCGGCAACGCGTGCTGGTCGCGTTCGGCGAGGTCGAGGACAACCTGGTCGGCCTGCGCACGCTCGACGGCCAGGCGCGGGCGATCGACGAGGCGGTCGCGTCGGCGCGTCGCGCCGCCGAACTCGCCGAGAAGCGCTACCGCGCCGGTCAGACCGGCTACCTCGAGTCGATCGACGCGCAGCGCGAGTTGCTCGTGGTCCAGCGCCAGGCGGTGCAGTTGCGCGGCAGCCGCGCCACGACGACGGTCGCGCTGATCCGTTCGCTGGGCGGCGGGTGGGGCGTGCCGTGAGCGTCCGGCGTCACCGGACCGACTCGACCGCCCCTGCGTTCTGCGCGTGAACGGAAGCGACGCGGCACTCGTCGAGCCGATCGCCGTTCTTTCGAAGGACCCGGATCGCAACGACGTCGCTGCCGTCGCGCACGACGATCAGCCGCGTCAGCTCGCGATCCGGTAGCGCGCCCCGATCGATCCCGGGACGGGGCGATCGGCGCGTGACGTCGAGCATCTCGTGCAGGTCCGTCGTCGCGGTTCCGGTCACGTAGGTCGACCGGTCCGCGCCCTCCGGTCCCGGTCGGGGAAGACGGATGCGCACGACGCGCAGCGACGCGCTCTGGCGCACCGGCAGCACGGCGATCGCCGTCGCTTCGCAAGGGCCGGTCGACGCCTCGACGCGCCGGGAGGCCGGATCGTCTTCGGGCATGGCGACGTAGCAATCGTCGACGAGGCCGACCTTCCACGCACGACCGTTGGTCGACCAGTCGACGAGCTGTCGCAATCGCTGTTCGCTCTTCGGGCACGCGACGACGGCACCCAGCGCGTCCCGGTCGACGAAGCGGGTCGGATCGCTGCGTGCCGCTTCGACCTGCTTGAACCAGGCCGACATCATGAATGCCTTCCGTTCGGACAGGTAAGCCAGCGACGACGACCAGTCGAAGTCGAACGCGACGAACACCCGGTCCGCGGGGACGTGCGAGCGGATCACGGTCGCGATCGCCATCTCGGTATCGTCGGCGTCGGTATAGACCGCCTGCACGGCCGGCAGGTAGTCGGACGCGAAGACCCGGTAGTTCTGGACCACGATGAAGAGGATCGCGATCGTCAGGATCGACACGGAGCGCATGTGTCGAACCAGCAGGTCGCCGAGCGCGACCGCGAGCGCGAAGAGGAAGAAGATCAGGTTGCCGCATTCATAGTAGTCGTGCACCAGGTGCAGGTTCGGGAACAGCAGGACCGGCAGGAGGCCGAGCGCCAGAGCGATCCACAGGATCCAGGCCGAACGGGTGAACCAGCGCTGCGTCAACGCCGCCACGAGGAGGAGGAGCCCGAAGTAGCCCGCCATGTTCTTGTCGAAGATCCGACCTTCGACGACATCGCGGTACAGCGGCTTCGTCAATCGCTGCTCCAGGGTGCCCAGGTTCCACGAGCGCAACTGGCTCGAGGTCAGTTGCTGGCCGAACGGATTCAGTTGCTTGATCCCGTCCGTGTAGAACGTCCAACCGAGTCCGATCAGCACCGGGATGCCGAAGCAGAGCGCTGCCTGGATGACGACGTCGCGGCGAATCCACGAGCCGCCGTCACGACGCGCCATCGAGCCGCGAACGATGAACAGGAGCGGTGCCAGGACGATCAGGACGGGCAGGGCGGTCGTGATCTTCTGCAGCATCCCGAGCGACATGAACACGACGAACAGGGCCGCGCTGCGGCGACTCTGCGGGTCGAACAGGAGGTCGACGAAATGGCGGATCGCACAGACGACGAGGAAGACGGCGGCCGTCTCGATCATCACGGTCCGACCCCAGTACAGGTAGGTCGGACTCGAGAGGAGGAGCACGCAGAACAACGGAAAGACGAGCGGCGAAAGCGCCAATCGCCGCGTGATGGTTCGAACCGGGAAGAGGCACGCGAGCAGGAAGCCGTAGCTGACCAGGCGCGCCGTCGCGTCCAGACTCGCGCCCGCGGCTTGCGAGACCAGCGCGACCAGGTACTGATAGAGCGGGAATTCGAACGGGATCGACCACGGAGCGCCGGCGATCGGCGTCTCGTACGCGAGGCTGAACCCCTTCTGCACGAGCCAATACGCCGTGAGCGCCGTCTGGGTCTGGCGAAACGCGAACAGATCCAGCGGCTTCTGATCGGCGTAGCGGATCGCGAGACCGGTCGCGACGACGCCGCAGACGAACGCGATCAGCCGGATGACCCGAAGCGCGCGACGCGAGTAGAGCAGGGAGGACTTCTCATCGACCATGGGCGAGCGAACGTGATCTGCGTCGGACGACGCCATGGCAGCCCTGATTGACGGACCGCGCGCCTCGTGAAAGAGCGGACCGCGGAGTGATCTGCGAGACGCTGCGCACCGCGTATAGCAGCGGCGCATCTTACAAGCAGGGCACTCGACGCGGTCTGACACCGTCCTCGCCATCTTGCCGCTCGTGCGGCAGACGCGAAGACGACCTGCAGCGCGTCGGCTCGACGTCATATGCTCCTGACGCGTCAGGGCGTCGACAGGACGCAGCCATAGCTCGACGCGAGCGTCCGGTCGCCGCCGAGGTAACGCGGGTAGTTCGGATAGCGGCACATCGGTCGCGAGGCCTGTGTCGCGAACGGCGGAGTCGTCGCCTTGACGGTCTGCACCAACGCGTCCGCCGGTGCCTGCCCGGCGGTGACCCAGCGGTCGAGCGGGTCGAGCAGGTCGACCATCGTCGCCACGGCCGTGCCGTCGGTCACGCTGTTCGCGTTGCCGGTGTGCGTCGATGCCGGCGAGACGTAGAGGCGAGCCGACTGGTCGACGACGGCCTGGCCCACGCGCGACGCGACCGACGCGAAGTAGGCGATGCCGGCGATCGGGCTCTGCGCGAGATCGCCCATGTTCTCGCGCAGGATCAGCTTGCCGCCGCGTGCGAAGAAGGCCGAGAGGTCGGGATTCGACGAGTCGATGATCTGCGAGACGGCCTGGACGCGCGCCACGTAGTTGTTCGGGTTGTAGGTGCGCGCATCGAAGTTCGCATCCCGCACGACGAAGAAGCGGACGAAGTTGTTGCCGTAGAGCCATTGCGTCGCGGCCGTCGTCGCATCGACCGGGACCGTCGGCGGCGCCGTGCCGGTGACCCATCGCGTCATCGTCGGATTGACGGGATCGGCGGACGTCTCGTTGCCGTACAACCACTGCGGATAGGTGTCGAGACCGTTCGCGAAATTGAAGGCGAAGGTGTATGGCGCGTGGACCGAAGCGACCGTCGCGATCTGCGCATCGGACAGGCACGTGTCCCCGGTGTCCGCGCCACCGGTGCAGCGAAGCGCCTGCAGATTGATGCGCGCGGGACAGGCCAGGTAGTTGTTGACGACCCCGTCCGCGAGACCGTCGAGCGCGTCGCACGCGTTGGACACGAAGGTCGCGAGCGTCCGCACTTTGGGGATGCTCAGCCAGCCGCCGCTGAACTGCGGCAGCTGGTGCGGGATGTACGACTGGAACAGCATCGACAGCTGCACGACCGGCACGACGCTGACCACGCCGTCGTAGTCGCCCGGATAGCGCTGGGCCATCGTCAGCCCTTCGCGACCGCCTTCCGAGCCGCCGAAGTAATACATCTTCGACGGCGCCTGCGTGTAGAAAGCCTGCATCAGCGAGACCGCGGCGTCGCGCACCTTCTTGTACGACGTGTAGCCGTAGTTGACGAGCATCTCGTCGTTCAGGCCGAACTGGCCGAGGTTGTTCGCGGCGAATGCCGACGCCTGGGGACCGGAGTCGGTGCCGAACGTCGCATAGCCGCGCGTGATCGGCAGGGGGTCGTCGGGCGCCGCGTCGCGGAGCGCGGCGAGGCCGGTGACGAGCGTGCCGTTGAAACCGCCGCCGCCGTACTGCAGCGCCTTGCCGTTCCACGTCGTCGGCAGGTTGACCTGGAAGTTGATGAGTTGCGCGGCGGGATCGATCGGCGCGATCGTGCCGGCGATGCGGCAGTAGTCGGGCGTCGCGGGTGTCGTGACCGACCCGGTGACGGCCTGCGGCACGGCCGCGACGAACGTCGCCGAGGTCACGGTCCCGCTGCCGCTCGCGATGCCGATGGCGGAAGCGGGAATCGCCCGACCGGCGAGCGTCGGGCAGGCCGACTTCAGCTGATCGGCCGTCGGGACGGTCGACGCGGGAACCGGGGGCGGCGCGCCGCCGTCGTCATGCCCGCAGCCGGCGATCGAGAACAGCGCGACGAGCACGAGCAGGACCAGATTGCGGATCGTCGCCGATGGCATCGGTTGTCTCCTTGATTCATCGGCAGCGTTGCGGTCTGCTGGCGACTGGGAAGACGATTATCGTCGCGAGGCGTGGGTGCTTCAAGGTGCTCGCCGGCCACATCGGCATCTACGATGTCCGGGAGCACGAACGACGGTACTGCCCATGGATTCGAAGGCGTCGCCGAGCGGACGACGTCGCTTCTGGAAGCGACGGAACATCGTGCAACCCGATCCTTGCATCGACATGACCGACGCATTGCCGAACGGCCTGAAATACCGCGCCTTCCTGAGCTACCGATCCAGCGACCGGAAACTGGCCGCGTGGCTCCACCGCAAGCTGGAGACCTACCGCATTCCGAAGCGCTTGGTCGGACGGCCCGGTCGCCGGAGACCGGTGCCGGCGCGCTTGACACCGATCTTTCGCGACCGCGACGACGCGCGCGGGACCAACGACATCGAGACGACGATCAAGGACTACCTTGCGCAGTCGGAGCACCTCATCGTCCTGTGCACCCCGATGGCCGCGCAGCCCGACTGCTGGGTCGGCCGCGAAATCGAACTGTTCCATCGGGAGAGACCCGGCGCCGAGGTCTACGCGATGATCGGCGGCGGAAGCCCGCCGGACTGCATTCCACGACAGCTCTTGCGGCGTGCCGCCGACGGGGTCGTCCACTCGCCGCTCGCTGGCGACCTGCGACCGCCAGCCGAGGGAGGCGATGGACGGCACCGCGCCTTCATCAGACTCGTGGCCGGTCTCGCCGGCGTCGAATTCGACGACTTGTGGCGACGCGAGCGCCGGCGGCGTCAGCTGGCCGCCGCCATCTGGAGCACCGCCATCGTCGCGGCGCTGGTCGCCGGCGTCGTCGTCCTCCGCGATCGCGAGGCCGCTCGCGTCGCCAGCCTCGCCAATGCGGCGCAGCGGCTGGACCCGGCGACGAATGGCGCGTTGATCGATCTGCTCACGATCGCCGCCGCACCGCCGGCGCGAGGTCGTCTCATCGCACCGAGCGAGCAGCAGCAAGCGAGCCTGGAGGAGATTGCGCGCCGCGTGCAGCCCGCTTTCGCCGGTTCGGTCGCGATGCGCCATCAGGATCTGAGCGCCAAGATCGCCTTTCGCTCGGCGGACCGACGGCTGGTCTTCAGCACCGGTGATTACGACGATCGCGGCTTGTTCGTCTGGAACGCGGCTTCCAACAAGCTGGTGGCGAGACTCCCAGTGGATTCGACGTATTGGTCGAAGAACATCGCGAACAAGCCTTCCGATCGTGATACCGGCAAAGCGATGGGCTTGGACGTCTCGCCGAATGGCCTGATCGTCGCAGCCGTGTATGCGCCGGTCCAAGGCGAGGCGTGGATCGCCGCGACGTGGCGGCTCGACGCGCAAGGCGGTTGCGCCGCGCCGTGCCTGCCGACGACGTTCGCGTTCGCGATGCCGGTACCCGCGCCACGGTTCTTCCTCGGCCGGTCGCTCGCCGAACTGCGGCTGAGTGCCGACGGCAGCGCGGCGCTGTTCGTCCTGCCGGGTATTGCACCGTACGCGATCGACTTTGCCGCGAAGCGTGCGCAGCCGCTCGACCCGTTGGCGGGCGCGGACCTGACGCGCTGCAGCTTTGCGGTTCCTGCCGAGTCGAACGAACGCGTTCGCGAATCGGATGACGCAACACTGCCGCCGACGATGGCCAATGAGCACGAGGGCCGCTGGTTCAGCGACGATCGCAACTACGTGGCTCGCTTGCGGCCCGGCGAGCGAACGGTCCAGTTCTATTCGCATGGGGATCGACGCGAAGTGGCTCGCCTCGAATTGCCCGCGACGACCCGGTGCATCGTGGACTGCAACGTGGAAGTCACCTTCTTCGACCAGGGCCGCCGTGCAGCGGTCAGCAACCGCGAGGTCGATGGTGCAGACGTGATGGCAGGCCGAGTCTTCGGCGTCGTATCGCTCGACGCCTGCGGCTTCGATGCCTGGCCGGAAGTCGGTCCGATTTCCCTGCTTTCCGATCGCCTACCGCCCGTCAACGGCAAGCGATGGCAGGTGCATCGTGTTCGATCGCATGTCGCGTCGCGAGCAGGGACGCACATCGCCGCCGTGATGACGCTTTCCGGCGATGGATATCGAGATGTCGGCGTGATCTTCGGGATCAGGGAGCGTCGTCCCACCGCGTTGTTCTTCCCCGATCTCGCCGATCCCGCTTTCCCCACGATCCACACCCTCGAAGCCGGCGACGACGACGATTCGTTTCGGGCTTGGATCGAAAGCGTGATCGTGGCGGTGGAAGCCGATGGAAAATCGGGGAGCGCTCAGCCGGCCGAAGCCGGAGGGAAGCCGATGTCGTTCTGGGACGGCCGGGTCCCGTCCTGGCATTCTCGACAAGACTACGGATGGGAACCTGGTCAGTGGCAACTGCCCGGCGGCAGATCGGAACGTCCGACCGTCATCGATTCGTACGGCGACAAGATCGCAGGTCTCGCGGTCGCCCCCGAATCGGGCCGGTTGGCGCTTGCGCAATCGGGCGCCGTCTTCGTCCAGACGGCAGGGACGGATCCGATCGCCGCCGCGGTCACCATTCCGGTCGCCGCCCGCCGATACGACGGCCTCAGGTTCTCGCCGGACGCCAAGGTGCTGGCCGTCTCCTGGTCGGCCGACATTCGGGACGACGCGGTCGACACCGTGTCGGTGTGGGACAGCGCGAGCGGCGCACTGTTGGCCGAAAGGAAGCAGGAGTCCAGGACCCGGTTGCTGGCGGTCGGCAACGACGCCAGCGTCTTCATCGAGAAGTCCGGAACGGCCTTTCGACTGAACCCGCGAACGGGCGAGTCCAGACCGATCATCAAGATGGCGTTCGGCCGCATGGCTTGGGTCGAGGCGCACCTCGTTGCCGATGATGGCAGCGGGCATCTGGTGACCATCGAACCCTCGACGCTCGAGACGACCGCCTTGACCGAGCTCGGCAAGGGCGAACGGCTTCAGGACATCGCGGCCAACGGCAAGACGATCTATTCCAGCGGTGCTTTCTCACGAGGTGACTACTTCGTCGACCTCGTCAGTCACTCGAAGCGCCAATTCCTGAAAGACACGCAAAGCGGTGCGTCGTCGTTCTTCTCCCGTTCGGGCAGGCTCGCATTGGTGACGGGAAAATTCATCGACGTCTGGGACTCGGTCGGCCCCGAACGAACGGCGCGATATGCGGGTCCCTGGGACCGACTTCTGGCCGTCTGGTCGTCTGCCGACGATCGCGAGTTGTGGGCTCTCGACAGCAATGGCCTTCTCTATCGCTGGAGCCTGGTCAGCGACTACGCCGACAGCGTCGCCTCCGCATGCGATGCACTGAAGCAATCGGGCGCTCCGCTGACATTCACCGCCGGTCAGATCGCGGCATTCCCCGAGCTGGCCTGAACCGACCGAACGCCCTGTTCGCGCGTCGGCCCCTTGAGCCCCGACTACTACGTCATGGCGTTCGATCGCTTGCTGGGCACGCGGTGATGATCGTGCAAGGCTTCCGCCTCGATCGAGGGCACGACCCGCCGACCTGTCCACCGTCGCGTTCGCGCGTACGATCTTGTCGCCCACACGCGGGTGGGGCGATCGTCGGTGGGGTGCCATGACATTCAAGACCGCGTTACGCCGCCCAGCATCGATATGACCCTGCCGTGATCCGCTACCGTTTACGTACGCGCACGCTTGCCATTTCGATGTGCACCATCGCCGGTTACGTCGACGCGATCGGCTTCCTGGACTTCGATCGGTTGTTCATCTCGTTCATGAGCGGCAATTCGACGCGACTCGCGGTCGGGCTTGTCGAGCGGTCCGAATTCGCGGCGCTCGCGGCCGCGGCAATCGGACTATTCGTTACCGGCGTCGTCATCGGCACGCTCATCGCGCGCCGCTTCGCTGCCCGCCGACTGAGCGTGGTGCTGGCTGCAGTCGCGCTGCTGCTCGCGATCGCTGGCGCATGCGCTTTGGCTGGCGCCGACCGGCTTGCGATCGCGTGGATGATCGTCGCCATGGGAATGGAGAACACCGCGTTCGAGCGGGATGGCGAGGTCAGCATCGGAGTCACCTACGTGACGGGGACGCTCGTGAAAGCCGGGCAGCATCTCGCATCGGCCATTGCCGGCCACGAGCGCTGGGCCTGGCTTTGGTACATTTTCTTGTGGGTCGGGCTCGTCGCCGGGGCAGTGGTCGGCGCGCTCGCACACGCTGCGTGGGGACTTCGTGGCATCGTTCCCGCCGGAGCGGCGGCCGCCGGTCTCGCCGCGCTCAGCGCTTTCGCGATTGACCGGAGGCCCTGAAGATGGCGGAGCGATCGTGCGGGCAGGTCGGGCGAAGGCTCCCTCTGTGACTTCGTCCGCTTGACCACCGCTGATCGGGACGATGCAGACAGACAGGGCGAGCCGGGCTCGCACGAATTACGAGGCGCGCCCGTGACGATCGCACAATCGTCGCCTGAGGTATTGCAGATAAGCGAGACGGACAACCGGGAGGCATGCCATGGCAGATACCGTTGAGGCGCTCGTGCTCGATCTGTTGGAGTGGCTGGGACGCGAGTCGCGCCCGTATTCTGAAGTGATCGAAGTTTGGCGCACTTCGTGCCCGCGTCTTCCCGTCTGGGAAGAAGCAAACAGCCGCGGTTTCATCGAGCGCCGTCACGAGCCGGGCGGCGAGGCTTCCTTACGGGTGTCGCTTGCGGGAAGGGAATATCTGCAAGCTCATCGAGCGATCCTCAGCGAGCATCGCCATGGGCGGCCACGATGAGATCGAAGAGCCTTGTCCGCAGCGTTGCACATCGCGGTGGCGTCGACATACCCCGTCCGATGCGCTCAGGTGACCCATTGTAAGCGTCCCGTGAACACACGTTGATGTGGGTTAAGGCGACGAAGAGCATAG
>CAXTDA010000119.1:0-7886 GCA_964242935.1 uncultured Burkholderiaceae bacterium
GACTGGGCGTCGCGGCCGGGCTCGCGGCGGCGGCGGCGGTGTTCAGCTCGATGCGGTTGCGGGGGATGGGTGCGACGCGTTCGTCGTCGGCTGGAGCGCGGTGAACGGCGATGGTGCGTGACGCGGTAATGTCGTCATAGTCGGCTGGTGGTGCCGTGCAGACGGTGTGCGCCGCGATTGCATCGACGATCGGGCGCGGCGGAGACACCGCCGCCTCGTGGCCATCAGGCTTTACACGACGTCGTTTGGTCCGGCCTTCAACATCGACCACGTGCTGATCGGAGCGGGAAAGACCGGAAGGCATGAAGCGGGGCTCGGCCTGAGACGTGGACACGATAACGGCGGAGGGGCGACGCGCCCGGCTGTCCAGGGATTCGACGCGTCGGCGCGACAGAAGTGTGCGACGCTTGTCCGGCGTCGACACCGCTTCTAGACCCACTCGATGCCGAGGAAGCTCAGCAAGCCGTTTCACCACCGAGGCGGAATCACCAGCCGATCGCCAGAATGATGAGCCGTTTGAACGAACGTTCCCCGATCAAGGACCGTCCGCTGCGCCACGCCGGCCAATCACTCGAAGAGGAACGCGCAGCACTTTGGGACGACAAGCTCGAACCCGCTGCTTTGATGGCGTTGTTTTTTCTTTTACTTACCGGTCTCGAATGGCGGCGATATTGGATGGCGGTGCCGCCCAATCCCATCCTTTTCTCTATTGTCGCGTTAATCATGGTGGGTTTCGCGGCATGGAGAATTTGGCGATACTTACCCCCGCCTGCGCGCGATCCGCCAAGGCATCGAAGGCGAGAAAGCCGTCGGCCATGCCTTGAGCGACTGCGCGCGCGCGGCTATCACGTCTTTCACGATATCGTCGGTCCGACTTTCAACGTCGAACACGTTCTGATCGGCCCAGCGGGCGTGTTCACGATCGAGACGAAGACCTGGAGCAAGCCGGCCAGTGGCGACGCACGAGTCACCGGCGATGCGGAAGGCCTGCTCGTCGCGGGACAGCGGCCCGAGCGCGATCCCGTGGTGCAGGCCCGCGCGCAAGCCGGATGGCTGCATCAACAGCTCACAGATAGCACCGGCAAGCCGTTCCCGGTGCGGCCCGTAATCGTTTCCCCAGATGGTTCATCGATCCTTCCGCCCAACGTGCGTCGAACCTGTGGGTGCCGGAGCCGAAGGCATTGCCAGCTTTCCTCGACAACGAGGCGGCATGCATGGTGACCAGCGACGTCAAGCTGGGAAGCTACCAAAGTAACCGTCGCGACCAAGCAAGGCCAATTTATGGGGATCCTTGCCTTATTAGACCAGATTCCTCCAAGTCATGTGACTCTATCGTTCCAAGCAGAATACCGCTTACTCGCGTCCCCAAAGTCAAAAGGATCGCCCAAAATGCGGCTGGCCAATCTATCCCCTAGAATGTATGAGATCAGCCTGCTAGCATCTGACAAGGGATACTTCCGATAACCCCTCCCATTCGCGAACTTCAAGTCTTTCAATACCCCATCAGGAATACGGATCGCCGCGCTTCCAAAATAGGCAAATTGCTCTGACACCAACACAACATCCGTCTGCGTGTCATTCTCAACGTTGTACCAATTAGTAGTTCCGTCAGCATAGCTGTGGTGCGAGTCAGCTTGTAGCCAACGTTCTCCCTCCTTATGATAAATATTGTCGCCAACCATCATCTTCAAGCTTCCATTCCGCACAGGCTTTTTATCTTGATATGCCGGTTCATTCCAATATTCGTTAAATGACAGCCTCGCGGAGATCCTCATAGCGAAGATACATTTGCCAGTAGCCTTTAGACGAGAGCCACCCATCCCAATGACCCAGTCGCCGACTTGCGCAACGCGCCGCAAGGTCGGCTTGCAAGTCGCTAGAGTACAGAGGCCGTGAAACGGGTTTGGCGCAAAGCCAAAGTCGCGGTCTACAACATAGATGTAAACGAACACCAGTTTTTAACACCGCGATGTTACGGACGCATGAGCCGCTGCCCGCTCGAGCCCCGCCGAATCCTCAAAGATGTTTTCTCTGCCATCAATGGCCGCTTTAATGCTCTTAGCGTTCCAAGACACTATCGAGGAAGCATACTTCTCTAGCTCCGCAGGAACATCCCCGTCTGTCCCACCCCGTTCGAAGACACCCACAATGCGCTTGCCCTGAGCGTTTGCTTGATCAATCTCCCATTTAACCCAAGGCCGGGAATGCGTCTCCTTCCCGATCAAGACGACTACAGAAGACGCCCATGAGATCTTCATCAGAAGTAATCTTCTTAGCACTGCTTCACTAACTCTTCCATATGCAAGACGATCCAAGTTCGCCGGCTTAGCACGAATAGAACTATTTCGAACGTCCCACCCGCCGGTTCCCAACATACTCAACAATCGTCCGACTGCGCCATCATCTTTGTGATGATGACTAATAAACAGGTGCCTTCGATCACTGGCGCTAGACATGTTATGCCTCACAGTGAAGAATTAGCGGAAAGAACTTGCATGAATACCCTTGCAACGATAGCCTCAGACGTAGGTTACAGTAGGGCGCCACCGACATGCAATCAAGCCAGGGCAGTCAATATGCCGCTTAACCAACCAGCTGCAGCCTCATTCTACGGGCCGCAGCTATTAGTGCGTCGCTCGCTTCCGCGACCAACCGTGGTCTATGACACTTACTGGCGGTTTGCGGCAGAGCGACAAGAAATATATTTCAAAAGGTTTCAACAGGATATTGGTCCATGGTCGCATGACCCAATTCTCGCGAATCACCGCTTTACCAACGCATATCGAGCAGCTGATCGTGTAAGCCAATATCTCATCAACAGCGTAATTTATGATGGCAGCTCCCGCACTGCGGAGAGCGACATCTTCAGGATTTTGCTGTTCAAGATCTTTAACAAAGTTGAGACGTGGCAGGTCCTCGCCCTAGCGTTTGGCGATTTAAGTTTGGACAACTTCGAAGTCGACGCGTTTGACCAAGTCCTACAAAGGGAAATGCTACGAGGCACGCGAATATACTCTGCCGCTTATATTATGCCGACCGCCCCTGTTCAAACACTTTCCCGATTTAAACATCGAACGCACTTAGATCTATTGTTCCGAATGTTTCAAAGCAAGTTTCCGCGAGACGTTCTGCGCTCAAAGTCGTTGGCGGAGTTATATCGAATACTACTCGGCCTGCCCAGTATAGGTCCGTTCTTAGCATATCAATATTCCATTGACCTAATGTACAGTGAGCACGTCCCGCACGACGAAGATGACTTTGTGCAGCCCGGCCCAGGTGCCATCAACGGAATAGTCAAGTGCTTCTCCTCGCTAGGCGATTTCTCTCCGGCTGAAGCAATTGCTTGGGCAACCGATCAACAGGAGGCGGAGTTTACGAAACGCGGTTACTCATTCAAGACGTTATGGGGAAGGCGTCTACATCTGATTGACTGCCAAAACCTATTCTGCGAAGTTGACAAATACTCGCGCGTAGCCCACCCGGAAATTCACGGATTATCAGCAAGGTCCCGCATTAAACAAAGGTATGTCTTCGGAGGAGTAGCTAGGCACCCCAAGTTCCCGCCAAAGTGGAATCTAGAAACGTCTGGTTTGCCTACCATATCCGGTTCTGAACCGTAAGGAATGCAGCGGGACCACTAGCCAGAGTCTTGCAATCTTGGCGCTACGTGAAATCCTAATTACCCCTGAACGTCTAACTCCTAATCGGCACGTCATATGTTCATCGAGGATTTTGATAAATTTGTGCGAGCAAGTGACCAGTCGACGGGCAAGGTAAAAGAAGAGCGCTTAGATATAGCAATCTACGGCTTGAGTGCGGAGATCGGATCCGTAGTTGCCGCCGTCAAGAAGCGTTTGCTTGCAGAAGATGGCCCGCACCTATGGAACGAGCCCAACTCAGAGATTATTGAGGAACTTGGTGACGTGATCTGGTACAGCTTCGCGCTCGCGCATGTGTTGCGTTTACAGAAACCCATCAGTGTCTTCAGCGCAAGCATTGCACGGCTAAAACGCGAGGTCATGCAAGCCGGCGAACGAGGGGAGCGCGTGCGCGGAATCTTTAGCACCGCAAGTCAAGCCAGCTTCTTGCATGCCGTATCGCATCTGCCTCGAAGCTCAAGGCGCATGAAATTTGACGACTATCAACGCGTTGCTTTCCTGACCGCACGGACTGAAGGTAGGACGCTCGTCGAAGTTTGTTTAGCAGTGCTCCTCCAGCTAAGTGCACAGCTATTTCGCCACAAATTGCCAGCAGTCGCGAAAGAACTAAACAAGACGTTGGAGGATTGTGGCGTTCCGGAGTTACTAGGTGATTTAGCTTGGCACATAGCATGCTTGGCGAGCATTTATGGAGTAACGCTAAGCGAGATTATCGCTACGAATATGGAGAAGGTTTCATTCCGTCTCGATAAATCAAACCCCACACCTTTGCATGACTCCTTAGATCCTAGCGCCGAGCAGTTCCCGCGACGTTTTGAAATCCAGTTCGTAACCTATTCGAAAGGTCGGTCTCGGATGTATTTTATGGATAAGCAGTTGGGGGACGACCTTAGTGACAACACGTATCACGATGATGGATACAGATATCACGACATAATGCATTTAGCAAACGCTGCAAAGCTAGGTTGGTCGCCCGTCTTAAGAGGACTAATGGGACTTAAGAGAAAATCTCAACCGCATAAGGATGAAGTGGAAGATGGCGCTCGAGCTAAGATTGTCGAAGAAGCTGTCGTCAAGACCATCCATTCGGAAGGGCAACGGATAGCTCGCCTCGGCGGGCGTGCCGGATCCGAGGAGCCCGCACGGTTATTCCAAAGTTCGCAGGACATCACATTCCGCTTCCTAAAGCTTATACAGAGTCTAGTAATTGATGTCGAAGTGTATAAAAATCGCTACTGGGAATGGGAGGCAGCGATTTTGTCAGGATATCAAATATTTCACGAGCTTCGTTTAGAAGGCCAAGGGAGTGTTGTGGTCGACCTCGACGAGCGGTCGATCAAGTTTTCGCGGGATGTTTGCATTCAAGGGGCAACTCAGGTGGTTGGCCTAGGCTCAGCAGCATTGGGCCTTGAGGCTTTTACTCAGGACAAGCGCTTTGCGTATCAGCCTTTAGCTGACGATCGCTCGCAGCACGAAGAAGCGGTTCAGAAGATGGCCATACTTACGGCACTGGGTTTCAGCCAGCCACTTAAAAAGGATGTTGAGGCCATAAGGCTTACCTCTGTTGCCAACAAGGGTATATCTGTCAAGTCGACTGGTCATTTACAGCAGGCAATATGGAACAAAGAGATCGTTGGATTTAGAACGACAATCACTGAAGTAGCGCCCAATTCCCTATATTGCACTGCGTTGCTTATGCGTGGTTAGCTCGTTTCAAAGAAGCTAGATGACTCAAAGGGTATAAACTCTCCCCTGATGCATTCATCTCAGCGCGAGTGCTTTGTGAGATAAGTCAACGCTTCGCGCCTTCATGAATGAGAAACGTCGCTAAGCCTAAACATCAATATTCCCCGCATAAATCGCATTCCCCTCGATAAACGCCCTTCTTGGCTCCACGTCATCCCCCATCAACGTGGCAAACACCTGGTCCGCCGCGATCGCATCCTCGATCTGTACCCTGAGCAACCGACGCGCCGTCACATCCATCGTCGTCTCCCACAACTGCTCGGGATTCATCTCCCCCAGCCCCTTGTACCGCTGCTTCGTCAGATTCCGCTCCGCATCCTCGATCAGCCACTGCACCGCCGCCTTGAAGTCGATCACCGCGGCACTCCGCGCCTTCTCGCCCTCGCCGCGCTTGATCCGCCCTCCAGGCCCGATCAAGCCGCGGAACGTCTCCGCCGCCTCGTGCAGCGTCCCGTAGTCCGCCCCCGCCACGAACTCCGCGTCGATCACCGTCGACCGCGTATTCCCATGGACGATGCGCTCCACCATCAGCCGGTGCTTGTCGCTCGCCTCGTCGAACTCCGCATGGACATGCACCGTGCCGTTGCCGAGCACGCGCGACAGCGAGCGGGCCGACTCCTCCGACTTCGCCGCATCCGAAAGATCCAGCGTCGTCCCGTTCATGATGGCGATCAGCGGCGCCACGTCGTAGTGGCGTGACAGCCGCTGCACCACACCGTCGGCGACCAGGTACTTCCGGACCAGCTCGCTCAGCGCCTCGCCGGTGATCGACGCGCGCGGCGTCGAGACGCCGTCCACCACGTCCTCGTGCGTGACCAGCTCCGCATTCTGCAGCGCGAGCTTCATCGTGTACTGCGTGAGCTCGGCGTCGTCCTTCAGATACCGCTCGTCCTTCCCGTACTTCACCTTGTACAGCGGCGGCTGCGCGATGTAGATGTAGCCGCGCTCGACCAGCTCGGGCATCTGACGATAGAAGAACGTCAGCAGCAGCGTGCGGATGTGGCTGCCGTCGACGTCCGCGTCGGTCATGATGATGATGCGGTGGTAACGGAGCTTCGCGACGTCGTATTCCTCGGGGCCGATTCCGGTGCCGAGCGTGCTGATCAGCGCGAGCACTTCCTGACTGCTCAACATCCGGTCGAAACGCGCGCGCTCGACGTTGAGGATCTTGCCCTTCAGCGGCAGGATCGCCTGGAACTTCCGGTCGCGGCCCTGCTTCGCGGAACCGCCGGCCGAGTCGCCCTCGACGATGAACAACTCGCAGAGCGCCGGGTCCTTTTCCTGGCAATCGGCGAGCTTGGCCGACAATCCGAACGAATCCATCACGCCCTTCCGGCGCGTGAGATCACGCGCCTTCCGCGCGGCCTCGCGGGCGCGCGCAGCCTCGACGATCTTGCCGCAGATGATCTTCGCGTCGTTCGGCTTCTCGAGCAGGTAGTCGTTGAGCGCCTTCGCGACGATCTCCTCGACCGGCAGGCGCACTTCGGACGAGACCAGCTTGTCCTTCGTCTGGCTCGAGAACTTCGGCTCGGGCACCTTGACCGACAGCACGCAGGTCAGCCCCTCGCGCATGTCGTCGCCGGCCGTCTCGACCTTCGCCTTCTTGGCGAACTCGTGTTCCTCGATGTACTTGTTGATCACGCGCGTCATGGCGGCGCGGAGGCCCGTCAGGTGCGTGCCGCCGTCGCGCTGCGGGATGTTGTTCGTGAAGCACAGCACCTGTTCCTGGTAGCTGTCGTTCCACTGCATCGCGACCTCGACGGTGACCTTGACGCCGCCGCCGTAGCCGTTCGCGTTGAACTCGCTGTCCTTCTCGCCGACCGCGTAGAACACGGTCGGGTGCAGCGTCTGCTTGGTGCGGTTGATGTACTCGACGAAGCCCTTCACGCCGCCGGCGAACGCGAAGTCCTCTTCCTTGCCCTGGCGCTGGTCGACCAGCTTGATGCGCACGCCGTTGTTCAGGAAAGAGAGCTCGCGCAGGCGCTTCGACAGGATCTCGTAGTGGAAGTCGATGTTCGAGAAGATCGTCTCGTCGGCGAGGAAGTGGACCTCGGTGCCGCGCTTCTCGGTGTCGCCGGTGATCGTCATCGGCGAAATCTCGTACCTGTTGCCCTGCGCGTCGGTGTGCGACTCGACAACGCGGTTCTGCACGAAGCCCTTCGCGAACTCGATGAAGTGCATCTTGCCTTCGCGCCGCACCGTCAGCCGCAGCCACTTGCTGAGCGCGTTGACGCAGGACACGCCGACGCCGTGCAGCCCGCCCGACACCTTGTAGCTGTTCTGGTTGAATTTGCCGCCGGCGTGCAGCTCGGTCAGCGCGATCTCGGACGCGCTCCGCTTCGGCTCGTGCTTGTCGTCGAACTTGACGCCTGTCGGGATGCCGCGGCCGTTGTCGATCACCGAGATCGAGTTGTCGGTGTGGATCGTGACCGTGATCTCGTCGCAGTAGCCGGCGAGCGCCTCGTCGATCGAGTTGTCGAC
>CAXTDA010000119.1:7986-9800 GCA_964242935.1 uncultured Burkholderiaceae bacterium
TGACCGTGATCTCGTCGCAGTAGCCGGCGAGCGCCTCGTCGATCGAGTTGTCGACGACTTCGAAGACGAGGTGATGCAGCCCGGTGCCGTCGGACGTATCGCCGATGTACATGCCGGGGCGCTTCCGGACCGCTTCGAGCCCTTCGAGAATCTGGATCGATCCGGCGCCGTAGTCCTGGGCGTTCGCGTCGCGGCGGTCCTGCGCGTCCTGCAGCACCTGCGCCTGCGCGGCCTCGTCGGAACCGGTCTCGGTGTCGACGCCGACCGGGCCGACGGGAATCGCGACGCCGTTCCGGTCCTCCGGCGACGTCAACGAGATCGGGACCACATCGCTCGACGACACGACGTCGACGATCGGCTCGACCGAATTCTTCTTGGGTACTGAACTCATGGATTGCTTTCGTTAAATCCTCATCGGCATCACGACGTACTTGAAGCTTTCGTTCTCCGGCAGCGTGATCAACGCGCTGCTGTTCGCGTCACCCACCGACACCATCACCTGCTCGGTCTTCAGGTTGTTCAGCACGTCGAGCAGGTAGCTGACGTTGAAGCCGATGTCGAGCGCGCCGTGCGGGAACGCGATCTCGATCTCGTCCTGCGCGTCTTCCTGGTCCGCGTTGGTCGAGCTGATCCGTACCGCGTCCTCGGACAGCACGAAGCGCACGCCCTTGAACTTGTCGGTCGTCAGGATCGCGACCCGCTGCAACGACCGCAGCCAGTCGTCGCGGCCGATCGAGAAGCTCTTCGTGTAGCCGCCCGGGATGACGCGCTGGTAGTCGGGGAACTTTCCTTCGACGAGCTTCGAGATCAGCTCGACGTTGCCGAACGTGAAGCGCACCTGGTTGGCCGCCAGGTCGATCGTCACCGGCGCGTCGCTGTCGTCGAGTAGGCGCTGCAGTTCGAGGATGCTCTTTCGCGGCACGATCACTTCGTGACGCTCGCCGGTCGGCGTCGCGCCGTTGCCGGCCATCGAAGTCGGTTGCGGCGCCAGGGCCGGGTCGGCCGACTTGCTTTCCATCGGCTCGTGATCGCCATCGGCCGCGGCCGCTTCGGTGTCGACGGCGCAGTACGCGAGCCGGTGACCGTCCGTTGCAACCGCAATGACCTGCTTGCCGTCGGCGACGAGGAGCAGGCCATTGAGGTAGTAACGGATGTCCTGCTGGGCCATCGAGAAGTGGACCATCCCGATCAGATGCTTCAGCGTCTTCTGCGGCAACGAGAAGCTCGCGAGATAGGTCTCGGGCTGGCTGACGGTCGGGAACTCCTCGGCCGGCAGCGTCTGCAGGTTGAAGCGGCTCTTGCCCGATTGCACGGTCATCTTCTTGGCCGCATGCGACAGCGTCACCTCGCCGCTCTCGGGAAGCGCGCGCAGGATGTCGAGGAGCTTGCGCGCCGCGACCGTCGTTGCGAAGGACTCGCTTCCCACGCCGATGTCCGCATGCGTGCGGATCTGCACCTCGATGTCGGTCGACAGGAACGACACGCGGGTGCCTTCCTTCTGAATCAGGATGTTCGCGAGGATCGGCAACGTATGCCGTCTCTCGACGATCCCGCTGACGGTGGCCAGCGGCTTCAGCAGCGCGTCGCGTGGCGCTTTGATGAGTTGCATAAGTTCTTAACCT
This sequence comes from uncultured Burkholderiaceae bacterium, assembly GCA_964242935.1. Lineage (GTDB taxonomy): Bacteria > Pseudomonadota > Gammaproteobacteria > Burkholderiales > Burkholderiaceae_D > CAHJXF01. The sequence continues at coordinate 9,609 of CAXTDA010000119.1, forward strand.
CAAGGACGTTGATTGATAGAGAGGTCACTGTTCTGTGGACAACCGGGATCGCGACCGTTGAATCAAGCGCTTGGGAAACGGCGAAGTCTGTGTGTGGAGTCGGTATGGGGGTCGGTGGGTTTGTGGGGCGAATCGGAGGCGGCGTCGATCGCGGCGGTCAAGAAGGGCGACCAGGTGATCACCGCCGGCGGC
>CAXTDA010000120.1:0-9787 GCA_964242935.1 uncultured Burkholderiaceae bacterium
CGGCTGTCGGGCTCGATGCCGAACAGCCCGCAGCGGCGCATGAAGCCGTAGCGCCGCAGCGCCTCGGCATCGATCGGCGCGAAGACCCGGCGGTCGGGATACGCGCGGCGCATCAGGATCGCCAGAAACACCGGGTCCCACCACGACGGATGGTTCGCGTAGACGACCAGCGGCCGCCCGCCGATCTGCGGGACGGACGGCGGGCCCGCAGCGCGCCATACCCGGATGCCGGCGAAGCTCTGCCCCATCCGCCGCGTCACGGCGCCCATGAAGAAGCGCACGGCGAGCGGCGACCGACGGACCTGCGGATCGTCGGGGTCGGTCGCGACCGACGGCTTCATGCCGCCTTCATGCCGCCGCGGCCGCGCCGATCGCGAGGTCCCGGTGAAGAGCGTCCGCCGCGATCCATCCCGACATCAGCACCATCGGCATCCCGGGGCCGGGATGTGCTGCCCCTCCGGCGAGGTAGAGGCCGGGCAGCCGCGTCCGTCGATTCGCCGGCTTGAACGCGCCGACGAAACGCCCGTGACTCGCGAGCCCGTAGATCGCGCCGTCGAGCACGCGATAGCGACGGTGGATGTCGACCGGCGTCAGGTGCTGCTCGAACCGGATGCGCGACTCGAGGTCGTGGAGGCCGGCCGAACGCGCGAGCTTGTCGAAGACGACCTTGCGGTAGCGCGGCAGCATCTCGTCCCAATCGTGATGCGGTCGGAGGTACGGCGTGTGGACGAGGACGTACAGCGCGTCGCCGCCGGCCGGCGCGACGCCGGGGTCGGTGCGCGCCGGCGACGCGAGATAGCAGGTCGGGTCGGGGGCGAGCTCGCCGCGTCGATAGATGTGATCGAACTCCTCGGCGGCATCGCGCGAGAAGACGAACGAGTGGTGGGCGAGATGTTCGTAGGCGCGGTCGAGCCCGAGGTAGAAGACGACGCCCGAACAGGCCGGCTCGCGCCTTCGCGCCGGCGTCGGTTCGAGCTCGGTGCGCCAGGCCTCCGGCACGAGTTCGCGGTAGGTCCGTGCGGCGTCCATGTTCGAGACGACGGCCTGCACCTCGATCACCTCGCCGGTCGCGAGACGGACCGACGAGACGCGCCCGGCGTCGGTGCCGATGCCGGCCACGGGGGCGCTGGTGCGGATCGTGACGCCGACTTCCCGCGCGACGCGCGCCAGCGCCTCGGGCACCTTGCCGATGCCGCCCCGCGGATACCAGATGCCTTCGCTGGTCTGCATGTCGGCGATCGCGCCGAGCACCGCGGGCGCAGCGAACGGGTTGGAGCCGACGTACTGCACGAAGTGGTCGACCATCTGCGCGACACGCTCGTCGGACACGTGACGCCGGACGACGCCGCCGAGGGTCTGTCCCATCCGCAGCGACAGCACGTCCGCCAGCGTCGACAGCCGCATGTTCGCCCGGACGTCGAGCGTGTCGCGGATCCCCTCGACGCTCTTCCAGAAGAAGAAGCGTTCGGAGATGCCGTGCAGCCGCTTCGACTGCGCGAGGTAGCGGCGGTAGCCGCGTCCCGCATCCGCGTTCTTCGTGAAGCGATCGATGTTCCGGACCATCGCGTCGAGGTCCTCGACCAGGTCGAGCACGTCGCCGTCGTCGAAGAAGCAGCGCCACTGCGGATCGAGCCGCACCAGGTCGAGCTCCTCGGCGAGGTCGCGTCCGGCCTCCGCGAACACGCGCGACAGCACGCGCGGCACGGTGAGGATCGTCGGTCCCATGTCGAAGCGGAAGCCGTCCGCTTCGAGGACCGCGGCCTTGCCGCCCAGCCACTCGTTGGCTTCGAGCAGCAGCACGCGATGGCCACGACCGGCCAGCGTGACGGCGGCCGCGAGGCCCGCGAGCCCGCTGCCGATCACGGCGATCGGCGCGTCGGCGCCGTTCAAGGGATCTCCGCGGCGGTCGTCTTCGTGAACCGGAAGCGCTCTCGCGGCGGCGGTACGCTGACGTACCGGAAGCCGAGGTCCTCGGCGATCAGCCGCGTCGTGATGCGCGCGCCTTCGAAGATCACCGGCAAGCCGCTCCCGGGGTGGGTCCCGCCGCCGACCAGGTAGACGCTCTCGAGATCCTCGAAGCGATTGTGCGGACGCCACATCAGCATCTGGTCGAGCGAATGCGCGAGGTTGAACGTCGCGCCGCGGAAGATCGAATAGTCCTGCTCCCAGTCGGTCGGCGTCACGATGCGTTCGGTGCGGATGCGCGACTCGAGGTCGCGGATGCCGAGCCGCTCGAGCCGCTGCACGACCAGCGCGCGATAGCGCGCGCGTTCGCCCGGCCAGTCGATGCCGCGTTCGGTGTTGGCGACCGGAACCAGGACGTAGAGCGCGCTGTGCCCCGAGGGCGCCAGCGTCGCATCGGTAATCGACGCGTTCTGCACGTAGATCGACGGCGTCCCGGGCGGCGCGTCGCCGGACTCGATCTCGCGCACGTGCCCGGCGTAGTCCTCCGAGAGCGCGATCGTGTGATGGTCGAAGTCGACCGCGCCCTCGATGCCGAGATACATCATGAACGTCGAGCACGAGAAGCGCTTCTTCGCGATCTTCTCGTCGGTCCAGCGCCGCCGGAGCGCGTTCGGGACGAGGTTCCGCATCGCATGCGAGAAGTCGCCGTTGACGACCACCGCGTCGGCCATGCGGTCGCCGCCGTCCAGCCGGACGCCGATCGCGCGACGCTTCGCGAACAGGATCTCGCGGACCGGCGTGTTCAGCTCGATGCGGACGCCGAGGTCGATCGCGAGCCGCGCCATCGCCTCGATGACGGCGTTGCAGCCGCCGATCGGATGCCAGACGCCGTGCTCGTGCTCGAGGAACGCGAGGATCGTGAACAGGCTCGGGCATTGGTAAGGCGACATGCCGAGATACTTGCTCTGGAACGAGAAGGCCAGGCGGACGCGCGGATCCTTGAAGTAGCGGGCGAGGTCGCTGTCGACACTGGCCCACGGCCGGATGTGCATCAGCCCCTTCAGCACCGACGGATGCATCAGGTCGGTCAGGCTCGCCGCCTCGCGCGCGAGCGCCGGTGCGAACGCGGCGAGCTTCCGGCGATTGTCGGACAGGAAGCGGGCGAGGCCGTCGGCGTCGCCCGGGCTGAACGCGGCGAGCGCCGCGCGGGACCGCACGACGTCGCCGTAGAGGCGCAGGTGGTCGGCCGGACCGTCGGCATTCAAGAACGACAGCCGGTACATCGGATCGAGACGCCGCAGGTCGACCTCGTCGTCGAGGTCGTAGCCGCAACTGCGGAAGATTTCCTGCAGCACCCGCGGGTAGATGAAGAAGGTCGGCCCGGTGTCGAAGCGGTAGCCGTCCTGTTCGATGCGGCGGCTGCGGCCGCCGACGCGGTCGCCCTGTTCGACGATCGTCACGTCGGCCCCGGACGCCGCGAGCAGCATCGCCGCGGCGAGACCGCCCGGCCCGGCGCCGACGATCACGACCGACGCGGTCATGCCGGAACGGGCGACGCGCCCGCAGGGAAGACCGGCGAGCCGTCGCACGAAACGCATCCACCCGGCCGCGGAGCGACCCCGGGCAGCCGCACTGGAACACACCACCATGATTTCGACATGGCGAGCGTTTCAGCAACCCACGTGCCCGGCGGATCACCGGCCGCGTGAGGCGCACCGCTTTCGAACGCGGTCGACACCAGATCAGTGCCGGCTCGTCATGGCCGCGTCATCAGTGCGACGAGGCGTTCGAACAACGCGCGGTACGGCGGCGAGACGAGGGCCGCCGCGTTCAGCCGCGACTGCACGAAGACCGGCTTCAGCTTCGACAGGCTGTCGAAGCCGTAGCGGCCGCGGTAGTGGCCCATTCCGGACGCGCCGGTGCCCCCGAACGGCAGCTCGACCTGCGCGATGTGCAGCAGCGTCTCGTCGATGCAGACGCCGCCGGCGCGCGTGTGCTCCAGCACCCGTCGCCGATCGTCGCGCGATCCATCGAACAGATACAACGCCAGCGGGTGGGGCCGCGCGTTGACGTAGGCGATCGCGGCATCGACCGTCTCGCACGCGACGAGCGGCAGCAGCGGTCCGAAGATCTCCTCCTGCAGGCAGCGGGCGTCGGGCGGACAGCCGGTCAGCGCGGTCAGCGGACGCTTTCGCCGATCGTCGAAGGGATCCGCCATTAGCGGCACGGCGCGCGCGCCGCGTCCGACGGCGTCGTCCTGCAGCGCCGACAGTCGTTCGCGCTGCCGGTCGCCGACGATCGCCGTCAGGTCATCGCTGGCGGCGCCCGCCGGGTAAAGCTTCAGCAGCGTCTCGCGGGCGAGCGCGACGAACGGCTCGATCGCCGCCTCGGGCAGCAGCACGTAGTCCGGCGCGATGCAGGTCTGCCCGGCGTTCAGGGCCTTGCCCGCGACGATGCGGCGCACGGCGTTGGCGAAGCGCCGGCGGTCGGCGAACGTGCGCGCGGTGACGATCGCCGGGCACTTGCCGCCGAGCTCGAGCGTGACCGGCACCAGGCGCTCCGCCGCCGTGGCCATCACGCAGCGGCCGACCGTGGTCGAGCCGGTGAAGACGAGATGGGCGAACGGCAACGCCGAGAACGCGGCCGCCACGTCCGCGTCGCCGTTGACCACCGCCACGACCTCGGGTCCGAGTGCCCCCGGCAACAGGTCGGCGAGAAGAGCGCCGAACGACGGCGTCGACTCCGACACCTTGACCATCGCCCGGTTGCCGGCGACCAGCGCGCCCGTCAACGGCGCGATCGACAGGAACAGCGGGTAGTTCCACGGCGCGACGATGCCGACGACGCCGAGCGGCTGCGGCAGCACGAACGCGGACGCCGGCTGGAACCAGCGGGCGACGGGAACCTTCCGCGCGCGCATCCACCCGCGGCCGTGGCCGAGTGCGTGGCGGATACCGTCGAGGCAGGGAAACACTTCGAGAAGGCGAGTCTCCTGGCGCGGTCGGTGGCCGAAGTCGGTGTGGATCGCGTCGGCGATGGCGTCCGCCTCGCGCACCAGCAGCGCCTTCAAGGCCCGCAGGCGCGCCGCGCGCGTTTCCCATGACGGATAGGGGTCGGCGTCGTGGTGCGACTGCAGGCGGACCAGCGTCGAGGGGAGCCCTTTCGCGACGGCCGCATCGTCGGAAACGATCACCGCGGCGCCCGCGTGATGTTGCAGTGCGTGCAAGTCGTGTCAACCCACGCGGTGATGCGGCGTTGACGTCTCACCACCGGCCCCGCGATACGGGGTCGACCGGCCCGTCGTCATCGACTCGTCTGTATTCACTGGAGAATTGCATGAAGAAGATCCTCGTCATCGTCGCTGGACTGCTCGTTTCGGGCGTGTCGTTCGCGCAGGTCGGCACCGCCGTCAAGGAAAGCGGCAAGGCCACCGTCGAAACGGCGAAGCAGGGCACCGAGAACGTGAAGGCCGTCGGAAGCGGCGAGCCGGAGAAGACGATCCACAAGGCCAAGGCCGGCGTCCACAAGGCCAAGGCAAAGGCGCACGGCAACGCCGCCAAGGCCGCCGCGAAGGAAACGGTCCAGTAAGAAGCGTCATCCGCAGTCCGCCCCGCGACGGGCGGCGAACGCCGGTCGGTCGACACCGACCGGCGGATCGTCCCCGCGTCCGCCGAGCTCCGCCCCATTCCGCATGTCGTCCATCACGTTCGCGCCGCCGTTCTGCGCCGGCGCCGACGGCATCGATCGACTGCGTTCGCAAGGCCATGTCGTCTTCGCGCCGATCGACACGGCGCACATCGCCGGGACGTCGATCGACGACCTCGACGCGTTGCACGGCGCCTGGGCGGACCTCCCGCCCGACCGCTACCTGAAGGATGGCGGCCGCTACCGCCGGCGCCGGCACTCCTGTTTCGTGGTCGAACGCGACGTCCTGCATGCGGTCCCGCACCGCGGGCATTGGCAGCCGGTCGAATACAACGCGCTGCACGGCGGCATGTGGCGCCTGTTCGAGCCGATCGACGATGCCGTCGTCACCGCACCGGCCTGGACCGCGTTGCTCGGCGGACTCGCCGCAGCGTGTCGCGCGGTGCGGCCGGTCGACCGCTGGTTCGTCGAGGCCCATCAGTTCCGTATCGACACGGAGGACGGCATCGGTCGACCGACACCGGAAGGGGCGCATCGCGACGGCGTCGATTTCGTCGCGGTGCTGCTGGTGGACCGCCGCGGCATCGTCGGCGGCGAGACGCGCGTCTTCGATGCGGCCGGCCCGAACGGGCAGCGCTTCACGATGACCGATCGCTGGACCCTGCTGTTGCTCGACGACGCCCGGGTCATCCACGAGACGACGCCGATCCAGCCGCGCGAGCGCGATGCGCCGGGCGCCGCGGGATGGCGCGACACGCTGGTCGTCACGTTTCGCGAGGGCGGTTTCCAGGGCGACTGACGACGGTCAGGTCGCGAGCAGGTCCTGCGTCTCCGGATGCGAATGCATGTAGTTGGCGAACGTCGAGCAACGCGGCACGACCTTGAGCCCGCGCGCGCGGGACGCCGCGAGCGCGCCTTCGATGACCTGCTTCGCGATGCCGCGGCCGCGCAACGCTTCCGGCACGAACGTGTGTTCGAACGTGATCGTCCCGTCGGCGAGCGCGTATTCCGCGTAGGCGATCTCGCCGTCGACGTCGAGTTCGTAGCGGTGGGCGAGGGCGTTGTCCTGGATCGATTGCATGCTGTGGGATTCGTGTCTGTTCGAGGGATGTGCGGTCGTGGACCGCGCGGGGCGAGAGGATGGCACGATTCGCCCGCGACTGGCCGGCGAGCGGTGGGCGACCGCGGAGCAAATAAGGAATGGTTATGTGAAGCCTGCTCGACAGTCGTTCGACTTTCCCGCACTGCCGCATATCATGCGCGACCCATGTATCGCTACGACTCCATCGATCAGACGCTCGTCGACCAGCGCGTCGCCCAGTTTCGCGACCAGATGCGGCGGTTCCTCGCCGGCACGCTGAGCGAGGACGAGTTCCGCCCGCTGCGCCTGCAGAACGGTCTTTATGTGCAGCGCTACGCGCCGATGCTGCGCGTCGCGATCCCGTACGGGATGTTGTCGTCGGTCCAGTTGCGCCGGCTCGCGCACATCGCCCGAACCTACGACCGCGGCTACGGCCACTTCAGCACGCGCCAGAACATCCAGTTCAACTGGCCCGCGCTCGAGACCGTCCCCGACATCCTCGCCGAGCTAGCCGAGGTCGAGATGCACGGCATCCAGACCAGCGGCAACTGCATCCGCAACACGACGACCGACCAGTTCGCCGGCGTCGCGCACGACGAGCTGATCGACTCGCGCGCGGTGTGCGAGATCGTGCGGCAGTGGTCGACGTTCCATCCCGAGTTCGCCTTCCTGCCGCGGAAGTTCAAGATCGCGATCAACGGCGCGGTCGCCGATCGCGCCGCGACCATGGTCCACGACATCGGCATCCACGCGTTGCGCGCTCCCGACGGCGCACTGGGATTCCGCCTCATCGTCGGCGGCGGACTCGGCCGGACGCCGATGGTCGGGCATGTCATCCGCGAATGGCTGCCGCGCGGCGAACTGCTGAACTATCTCGATGCCGTGCTGCGCGTCTACAACCGCCACGGCCGTCGCGACAACCTCTACAAGGCGCGCATCAAGATCCTGGTCCGCGACCTGACACCGAAGGCGTTCGCCGCCGAGGTCGAGGCCGAGTGGGCGCACCTCGCGGGCGGCGCGGCGTTCGTCCCCGAGGCGGAGTTCGCGCGGATGGAAGCGTTCTTCGCGTCGCCGGCCTACGAGACGCTGCCCGCCGACAGCCGCGCGTTGCGTTCGCAGCTGGCCGACAGCAAGCCGTTCTCGAACTGGGTCCGCCGCAACACGTTCGGACACAAGGTTCCGGGCTACCAGGCCGTCACGTTGTCGCTCAAGCAGACCGGCGTGCCGCCCGGTGACATCACCGACGCGCAGATGGACGCGGTCGCGGACCTCGCCGACCGTTACAGCTTCGGCGAGCTGCGGGTCACGCACGAACAGAACCTGGTACTCGCCGACGTCCGCCTCGACGACCTCCACGCGCTCTGGCAGGCGGCGCGCGCGATCGGCCTCGCGACTCCGAACATCGGCCTCGTCACCGACATCGTGTGCTGCCCGGGCGGCGACTTCTGCGCGCTCGCGAACGCGAAGTCCATTCCGGTCGCGGAGTCCATCCAGCGGCGGATCGAGGAACGCGTCGAGTTCCAGGACTACCTGCACGACATCGGCGAGCTCGACCTTAACATCTCGGGCTGCATCAACGCGTGCGGGCACCATCACGTCGGGCACATCGGCATCCTCGGTGTCGACAAGAACGGCGAGGAGTGGTACCAGGTCACGATCGGCGGCGCGCAGGGTGCCGATGCCGCGATCGGCAAGGTCATCGGCCGCTCGTTCGCGCGCGACGAGATGCCCGACGTGATCGAGCGGTTGCTCGACACCTACGTCGCCCATCGCACCGACGAGGAACGCTTCATCGACACGGTGCGACGGGTCGGCCTCGACCCGTTCAAGCAGGACGTCTACCGCGATCGGGCCGCGGCGTCGGCGGAATCGTGAAGCTGATCGAGAGCGTCGTGTCGGGTTCGCTCGTCGACGGCGGTCGCGTCGTCGACGACCGCTGGCTCGCGATCGATACCGCCGAGGGGCTGCACCTCGTGGCTGCCGACGCGCCGCTGCTCGTGTCGCATGCGCTGTGGGCGAGCGATCGCGAGCGGCTCCTCGCCCGCGGCACGCCGCTCGGTGTCCGCCTCGAGCCGCACGACGATCCGACGGTGCTGGTCGACGATCTGCCGCGGCTGTCGCTGATCGCGGTGCATTTCCCGAAGTTCACGGACGGCCGCGGTTACTCGATCGCGCGCCTGCTCCGAGAGCGCCACGGCTATCGCGGGTCGTTGCGCGCGGTCGGCGACGTGTTGCGCGACCAGCTGTTCTACATGGCGCGTTGCGGCTTCGACAGCTTCGCGATGAAGCACCAGGACCGGCTCGACGACGCGCTGTCGGCCTTTCGCGACTTCTCGGACGCCTACCAGGCGTCGGTGGATCGACCGGTCCCGTTGTTCGCACGCCGCGGGGTGGCCGCGTGACCGCCGCTCCGGGGCTTGAGCTCGTTGCGAAGGCGGCGGCGGCGCGCCTTCTGCTCGCGCGTGTCGCGCGCGACTTCGCGCCGGCCGTCTTCACGACCAGCTTCGGCGCGGAGGACATGGTGCTGCTCGACCTGATCGCCGGCGGCGACGAGACCGAGCGGAACGCGATGAAGGCCATCGCCGTCGCGACGCTCGACACCGGTCGGCTGCCCGACGAGACGTATCGACTCTGGCAGCACGCGACCGAGCGCTATCGACGCAAGGTCGACGCTTACTTCCCGGCGGCGGCGGACGTCGAGCGGTACGTGCGCGTCCACGGCATCAACGCGTTCTACGACAGCGTCGCCGAGCGGAAGGCGTGCTGCCACATCCGCAAGGTCGAGCCGCTCGCGCGTGCGCTCGCCGGCAAGCGCGCGTGGATCACCGGCATGCGGCGCGCGCAGTCGACGACGCGCGCGGACCTCGCGATCGAGAGCCACGACGTGGAGCACGGCCTCGCGAAGTTCAGCCCGCTCGCGGACTGGTCCGAGGACGAGACCTGGGCATGGCTCCGCGCCCGCGACGTCCCGGTCAACGCGCTGCACGCCCGCGGTTACCCCAGCATCGGATGCGCGCCGTGCACGCGCAGCGTCGCGCCCGGGGAGGGCGGCCGCCCCGGCCGCGGGGGGGGGGCGGGGGCGGGGGCGCAGGCTGGCGGCCGGCGCCCGCCGCGCGGCCGGCTTGGAAAAGCTGGTTGAGACTGTGCAGTTGGCGG
>CAXTDA010000121.1:0-1535 GCA_964242935.1 uncultured Burkholderiaceae bacterium
TGGGTCTGGCCGCCCTTGAACGTCAGGCCCTTCTCGAACGCGTCGCCGAACAGGAAGCCGTGGATCCAGCCGGCATAGACGCCGGGAACGCTGACCACGCCGCCGCGGCGGGTCGCGGCCATCGCCTGGCGCAACGACTGGCCGCTCGACCCTTCGAGCTTGATCGCCGTCAGCACCGTCTCGGTCGTGCTGCCCTTCGCCTCGAAGCCCACCGCGTCGATCGTCGCATCGACGCCGCGCCCGTTCGTGCGCTCGATGATGATCTCGGCCGGATCGTCGTATTCGTCGAAGTTGATCGCCTCGACCCCGTACGTCGCGACCGCGAAGTCGAGGCGGTACTGGTGGTGGTCGACCATGAAGATGCGCGAGGCGCCGAGCATCTTCGCGGACGCGGCCGCCATCAGGCCGACCGGACCGGCACCGAAGATCGCGACGGTCGAGCCGGCCTTGACGTCGCCGTTGACCGCGGCCTGGTATCCGGTCGGCAGGATGTCGGACAGGAACAGGACCTGATCGTCCGTGAGCGTGGAGTCGGGGATGACGAGCGGGCCGACGTTGGCTTTCGGCACCCGCACATACTCGGCCTGCCCGCCCGGATAGCCGCCGTAGAGATGGCTGTAGCCGAACAGGCCGGCACCCGGACGCGTCTGCTTCTTGTTGACGATCGCGCCGCGGCCGTCGTTCGTGTTCTCGCAGGCGGCGAACAGATCCTGCTCGCAGAAGAAACACTGGCCGCATGCGATCGTGAACGGGATGACGACGCGGTCGCCGCGCCTGACCTTCGTGACGGCCGGGCCGGTCGCCTCGACGATTCCCATGAACTCGTGTCCGAGGATGTCGCCGTGCTCCATCGCGGGAATCTTGCCGCGATAGATGTGCAGGTCCGAACCGCAGATCGCGGTCGCCGTCACGCGAAGCACGATGTCGTCGTCGTCGACGATGGTGGGATCGGGAACCGATTCCACGCGGACGTCCTTGCTGCCGTGATACGTCAATGCCTTCATTGTTGCGTCTCCGTTATGAGGGTGAAGGCGCGCTCAGAGCGGCTTCAGCTCCTGCGCCCGCGCCACCTGGATCGGCGCGACCTCCTCGAGCCAGTTCGCGACGTGGGTCGCCACGTCCTGCCATCCGGGCTCTCCGCAAATGAAGTGCCCGCGATCCGTGAACTGCATGAAATCAGATCGGCTGGTCGGGTCGGTGTAGGCCTTCGCGTTCCGTTCGCACAGGGAGACGGGGACGATCTCGTCCTTCTCGGCGCCGATGAAGAGGAACGGGACGTGCGGGCGCTCGACGTCGATTGCCGCCGCGTCGGTCATGCAGTCGCGAAACACGTTGCGGCTGTCGTGGACCGCGAGCGCGCGGAATGCCGCGTCGGAGGCCGACCGCTCCATCGTGTTCGCGAAGTTCTGGTGAAACCCGTCCTCGTCCATCGGGAACGGATCGTCGCCCTTCAAGGGATTCGTGATCGCGGCGCTGTTCCGGAAGAAGCCCCAGTCCATCGCCAGCATGCGGTTCGGCGCGACCGAGCAGATCGG
>CAXTDA010000121.1:1635-9779 GCA_964242935.1 uncultured Burkholderiaceae bacterium
GGAAGAAGCCCCAGTCCATCGCCAGCATGCGGTTCGGCGCGACCGAGCAGATCGGCACGCCGATCGAGCCGATGCCCTCGCTCGCGAGCAGCTGCACCACGAGGCCGCCGACCGAATGGCCGATCAGGATCGGGTCCTCGTGGGCTGCGGCCGCCGCGCGCATGTGATCGACGACCGATCGCAGCGACAGCGTGCCGAGGCCCGCGGGGACGTTCGCGCGCAGGTCCGCCGGCTCGCCGTCGTGGAACGGCCACGCCGGCGCGACGCACTCGTATCCGCGCGCGGCGAAGAACTCTTGCCACGGCTGCCAGCTCTTCGGGTTCTGGAACATGCCGTGGATGAACAGGATGGTCTTCATCGATTCTTTCCTTGTTGAAATCGGGCCCGCCGAAGCTTGCCTCGCGCGGCACGTCGGCCTTGTCGGCCGGTTGGCCGCTGTCCGTACGACGCCTGCCTAGGCGTGTTCTGTTTGTAACTACACGGAAGCGGGATGGGACGGGCTACGCGCCCGGTGCCCGTCGCATCTCGACCGGCGCGATGCGCATCAGGCCGCGGTACTTCGTCACCGTGCGGCGCGCGACGCAGAGGCCCTGCTCGGTCAGCCGCTTCGCGAGCACGACATCCGACATCGGATCGTTGCGGTCCTCGCGGTCGATCAGTTCGCGCATCGCGGCGCGGATCGACGCCGCGGAACAGCTGCCCCCGCTGACCGTCGCCAGCTTTCGCGAGAAGAAGTGCTTGAACGGGAAGACGCCGCGCGGCGTCGCCATGAACTTGTTACCGATTGCCCGCGAGATCGTCGACTCGTGGAGGTCGAGCTGGTCGGCGACCTGACGCAGCAACAGCGGCTTGATTGCGATGTCGCCGTAGTCGAGGAAGGCGGCTTGTTCGGCGACGATCACGCGGGCGACGCGGCGGATGGTCACGAAGCGCTGCTCCGCGTTCCGCAGGAACCAGCGCGCCTCCTGCAGCTGCTGGCCGAGCGGGTGGCGATCGCCGCCGCGGGACTCGTGGAACAACGCCGCGTAGACGCGGTTGAGCGACAGGCGCGGGACGACGGCCGGGTTGATGTCGGCATGCCACGTCCGACCGACCCGGCGCACGATCACGTCGGGCACGACCGATTGCGCGACCGCGCCGCCGAACGCCGATCCCGGCCGCGGGTCGAGACGACGGATCAGGTCGGCGGCGCGCGTGACGGTGTCGAGCGCGCAGCCGAGCTTCTTCCGGATGCCGGACCAATCGCGCCGCGCGAGGCGTTCCAGGTGCTCGGCGACGATCGCGGCGGCGACTGCCAGCACGGCGGCATCGACCCGGCCGTCGCCGTCGGCCGCGAGGGCGTCGAGCTGCAACGCCAGGCACTCGGACACCCCGCGCGCCGCGATGCCGGGCGGCCCGAGCCCCTGCACGAGCGTGAGGGCGCGGGCGATCTCGTCGGCGTCGACCGGTGGATCGAACGCGAAGCGCCCGACGACGTCGTCGAGGTCCTGCCGCAGGTAGCCGTCGTCGTCGATGGCCTCGATGACAAGCTCGGCCAGTGTCAGGTCGCGTTCGCCGAGGCGCCGGCCGGACAGTTCCTCGTGCAGATGCATCCGCAGCGTCGGGATCGACTCGGCCCAGGAGCCGACGTCGCCGTCGACCGCATCGCGGTCGCCCGATCGTTCGCCGAACGACGTGAAATCGAACGGGTCGCCGCCGGCCTGGCCGAGACCGGGCACGTCGGCGTTCGCGTGGTCGGGGCCGTCGGCCGCGCCGTGCGCGTCGCCGTCGCCGACATGCGGACCGATCGCGAGCCCTTCGATGCCCGGCGCGACCGCGCTTCCCCGCTCGACCAGCGACGCTTCGCCGGACAACGCCGCACCCCAGCTCCCTTCGCCTTCGAGGGTACCGACGGGGGCGAGCGAGCCGGGCACTTCGAGGAATGGATTCGTCGCGAGCGCCTGTTCGAGTTCGAGCGCGAAGTCGTTCGACGACAACTGGAGCAGTCGCACGGACTGCTGGAGGCGCGGCGTGAGCGCGGTCTGCTGGGTCGCGCGGAGCGCGAGCGTCGCTTGGGTCAATGCTCCTCCAGGGTTGCGGTGACGGGTCGCCCATCCGCGCGTGCGCCGACGTGAGACGCGAAACGTGCCCGATCGCAAGGCGCATGCCAGTCGTCGTCGAACGAGCCCGCGACCGCTCGTCGACGGGGCGGCCGCCCAGAGCCGGCGAGGAACGCAGGCACGCGCGCGACCCGGATCGCGGCGCAGGACGCCGACGTTGCTCGGCATCGCTTACAAAGCACGGCAAGTTTTGCCACGCGGCGCCGCAGGGCGTCGTTTGCGCGCGTTCGCGACAGCCGACGAGGCACGCGCGTTGCGGAGCGTTGCGACGGACGACTCGCGTCCGATCGACAACGACCAGGAGAACGCATGACGACTTCCTCGAACCAGCAGGACGAGAAGCAGGACGACTACCGCGACGATCCGGGCGAGTTCGGCCAGTCGTCGGACCTCGCGCGGACCGGCACGAGCGACGTGACCACCGGGGGCGGACCCGACGATTCGTCGAAGGACCCGGCGGGCACGTCGCCGGGTGCGGGCAACAACGCGGGCAGCCAGGAAGACTGGCGCGGCCCGCAGGCGGCAACGGGCCCGGCCGAGCGGACGCCGACGGAAGGCGAAGACGTCGGCGGCATTGCGACCAGCTCGGCCAACCTCGGCAACAGCCTGCCCGACGGCGCGAGCGACAACGGGACGACGGACACGGCGCCGACGGATACGACGACGGACACGACGCCGCGAGGCGACGCCGCGTCGCGTCCCTGACGTGGGCGGACCGATGACCGGCGGCCCGCGTTGCGCCGCCGATCGTCGCTTGCCGGTTCGCACGGTGTCGCAGGAACGGGCACACCCCGTGCTGAATAGGCGCCGAACCGAACCGACGACGGAAAACGACATGCAGCGCATTGCGTTAGTCAGCGAACACGCGTCTCCCCTGGCCGCCGCGGGCGGCGTGGACAGCGGCGGGCAGAACGTCTACGTCGCCGAGGTGGCGCGCGAGCTGTCGCGTCGCGGGGTCGCGGTCGACGTCTACACGCGGCGCGACAATCCGCTGTTGCCGGCCGTCGTGACGGTCCGTCCGGGCATGCGCGTCGTTCACGTCGACGCGGGACCGCCGCAGCACCTGCCGAAGGAAGAGCTGCTGCCGTACATGCCGGCGTTCGCGGCGGTGCTCGACCAGGCGTTCGCCGCCGCCAGTCCTTCGTACGAGTGCGTGCATGCGAACTTCTTCATGTCGGGCTGGGCCTCGCTGCAGGCGGTCCGCCGGTCCGGCCTGCCGCTGGTCACGACGTTCCATGCGCTCGGACGCGTGCGACGTCTGCATCAGGGCGACTGTGACGGCTTCCCCGACGCGCGCTTCGCGATGGAGGAGGAGCTGGTCCGGTCGTCGCACCGCATCGTCGCCGAGTGTCCGCAGGACCGCGGCGACCTGCTCGAGCTCTACGCCGGCGACCCCGACCGCATCGACGTCGTGCCGTGCGGCTACGACGCGCGCGAGTTTCACGCGATCGAGCGCAGCGCGGCGCGGCGGGCGCTGGGCTGGCCGGGCGACGCGTTCATCGTGCTCCAGCTCGGTCGCCTCGTGCCGCGGAAGGGCATCGACACGGTCATCGAGGCGGTCGGCCTGCTGAAGCGGAATCACGGGACGGCCGCGCGGCTGTACGTGGTCGGCGGCAGCTCCGAACGGCCGAACGCGATCGCGACGCCCGAGATCGGCCGACTGATGCGCTGCGCGGCTGAAGCCGGCGTCGACGCCGACGTGCACTTCGTCGGTCGCCGCGACCGCGCGGACCTGCACCGCTATTTCAGCGCCGCCGACGTCTTCGTGACGACGCCGTGGTACGAGCCGTTCGGCATCACGCCGGTCGAGGCGATGGCTTGCGGCGCGCCGGTGGTCGGCAGTGCCGTGGGCGGCATCCGCACCACGGTCGTCGACGGCGTCACCGGCCTGCTGGTGCCGCCGAAGGATCCCGCCGCGCTCGCCGATCGGCTGGCGCGCCTCGCGGCCAACCCCGCGTTGCGTCGCGCAATGGGCGAAGCCGGGCGCCAGCGCGCGAACGCGCTCTACACGTGGTCGCGGGTCACGGACCAGCTGATCGACGTGTATCGCCATGCGATCGCCGACGCGCGCGACGAACGCTTCGTCCCGTCGCTCGAGGCGTCGGACGCGGTGTTGTCGACGGTCGCTGAACACGAAGCGCTCGATCGCGGCTACGTCTTCCTGAACGAGGCGCGACGGTCCGGCCGCAAGCAACGCCGCTCGGTCGACATCGCCGCATGACCTCGTGATGCAGACGATGCCGGCGGTCCGTCCGGCGATCTTCCTCGACAAGGACGGCACGCTGATCGAGAACGTGCCGTACAACGTCGACCCGGCGAGGATCCGTTACGCGCCGGGTGCGGAGGCGGCGCTCTGCCGGCTCGCGGGACTTGCGGTGCCGCTGATCGTGATCACCAACCAGCCCGGCATCGCGTTCGGCCTGTTCGCGCCCGACGCGTTGGCCGCGGTCGAGCGGCGTGTCGAAGCGCTCTTCGCCCGCTGCGGCGCGCGGCTTGATGGCTTCTATGCCTGTCCGCATCATCCGCGTGGCAAGGTCGCGGCCTACGCGTGCGCATGCCTCTGCCGGAAGCCGATGCCGGGGCTGCTGCAGCGCGCGGCGGTCGAGCACGGCGTCGATCTGGAGCGTTCCTGGTTCGTCGGCGACATCCTCGACGACGTCGAAGCCGGCAAGCGGGCCGGTTGCCGCACCGTGCTGATCGACAACGGCAACGAGACCGAGTGGGCGCGTACGCCGCAGAACGCCCGCCTGCGGACGCCCGAACACATCGTGCCCGACCTCGATGCGGCGGCGCGCATCCTGGTCGACTCGCTCGGACCGTCCGGCCATCCGACTCGTCGCGGCCGCAGCAGCTTGCCGAGCGGCGAGGAACGCGCCTGATGGAAACCGCGTGAACAAGGCGTGGAGCAGGGCATCGCGGATCCTCTGCGTGCGCCTCGACAATCTCGGCGACGTGCTGATGACGACGCCGGCGATCCGGGCGCTGAAGCGCCGCAGGTCGGACGGCGACGCGGCGGAGGCGCCGCCGCACGTCACGCTGCTCGGTTCGGCCGCCGGCTGTGAGGTCGGGCGGCAAATCGCGGAGGTCGACGCGACGCTGACCTACGACGCCCCGTGGGTCGCCGCGGGCCGCGACCGGCCGCTCGATACCGACATCGTCGCGCGGCTCGCGGCCCATCGCTTCGACGCCGCTGTCGTCTTCACGTGCTACAGCCAGAGCGCGCTGCCGGCGGCGATGCTGTGCGGACTCGCGGGGATCCCGCTCCGGCTCGCGCACAGCCGCGAGAACCCGTACGGCCTGCTGACCGACTGGGTGCGCGACCCGGAGCCCGAGGGCGGTATTCGCCACGAGGTCGAGCGGCAACTCGCGCTGGTGGCCGCGGTCGGCGCGTCGACCGAGGACCGGCGGCTGTCGCTGAAGGTGGCGCCGGCCGCACGGCTGGGGGTCGCCCGGCTGCTCGCGGCGCGCGGCGTTGCGAGCGATGCGCCGTACATCGTGATGCATCCGGGGGCGACGGCGCCGTCGCGACGCTGGCCCGCGGAGCGCTTCGGCGAGGTCGCGGTGTCGTTGTCGGCGACCACAGGAAGCCCGGTGCTCGTGACCGGCGGCCCCGGCGAGCGGGATCTGGTCGCGCAGGTGGTTGCCGTCGCTTCGTCGATGCCCGGGAGCCGGGTCGTCGACCTCGCGGGCGTCCTGTCGCTCGATGCGCTGATCGCGACGATCGACGGCGCCGCGCTGCTGGTCTCGAACAACAGCGGTCCGGTGCATATCGCGGCCGCCCGCGCGACGCCGGTCGTGGACCTCTACGCGCTGACGAATCCGCAGCACACGCCGTGGCAGGTGCCGCATCGCGTGCTGTCGAACCCGGTGCCTTGCGCGAACTGCCAGCGGAGCGTGTGTCCCGAAGGCCATCACGCCTGCCTGACCGGCGTCGCGGTCGACCACGTCGTCGACGCCGCGCGCCGCGTCCTGTACGCCGGCGTCGCAGGCGATGTCGACGCGCCCGGGGACACCCGACGTCCCCACGCCCGCGACGCCCGGACGCTCGCATGCTGACGCTCGGGATCAACAGCGTGTACCACGACTGCTCCGCGACGCTGGTCCGCGACGGCGAGGTGGTCGCGGCGGTCGAGGACGAGCGCTTCACGCACGTCAAGCACGGCAAGCGGCCGCTCCCGTTCACCACCTGGCAGCTGCCGTTCCACGCGATCGACTATTGCCTGTCCACGGTCGGTGCGACGCTCGCCGACGTCGATCGCTTCGCGTATTCGTACGATCCGCGACTGCTGCAGGACGGCGTCGTCGATCGCGCGGAGATCGCGCTGCCGACGCAGCCGTCGGTCCAGTCGACCAGCGCGTCGCCGTGGGATCCGCTGTTCCTGTCGTACATCGTCAACGCGCCGCGCCAGCTCGTCGACGGCGCCCCGCATCACCTCGGCGCGCGCTTTCGCGGCGCGTCGATCGATCGCGTGCTCGAGCGCTGGCGCTTCGTCGAGCATCACCTCGCGCACGAGGCTAGCGCGTTCCTCGCGGCGCCGTTCGACGACGCGGCCGTGCTGACGATGGACGGCCGCGGCGAACGCGCGACGACGAGCTTCGGCCACTTCGACGGGTCGGCGTATCGCCGCATCTCGCAGGTCGACCTGCCGCACTCGCTCGGCCTGCTCTACGAGGACGTCACCGACTACCTCGGCTTCCTGCGGTCGTCGGACGAGTACAAGGTGATGGCGCTCGCGTCGTACGGGAAGCCCACGTACGTGGCCGACTTCGACGCGATCCTGCAGGTCGCCGACGACGGCACGTATCGGGTCGCGCCGCCCGAGCTGGTGCGGCGCTTCGGGCCGGCGCGCGTCCGCGGCGGTCCGCTCGAGCCGCGCCACTACGACATCGCGCACTCGCTGCAGCTCGCGCTCGAACGCGCGGTGGTGCGGCTCGCCACGTGGCTGCACGGGCGGACCGGCGCGAGTCGCCTTGTGATGGCGGGCGGCGTGGCGCTCAACTGCGTGATGAACGCGCGTTTGCGCGACGAGACGCCGTTCGACGACCTCTGGGTGCAGCCCGCGGCCGGCGACTCGGGCACGTCGCTCGGGGCGGCACTGTGGGTCGACCGCGACGCGCGGGGCGGCGAGCCGCCCCGCACCTGGCGCATGCATCACGCGTATCTCGGACCGGCCTACGACGACGCGGAGGTCGAGCGCTTCCTCGCGTGGACCGGCGTGCGCTACCGGCGCCTCGACGACGTCGCGGGCGAGACGGCCACGCTGCTCGCCGACGACCGCGTGATCGGCTGGTTCCAGGGTCGCATGGAGTTCGGCCCGCGCGCGCTCGGCGCCCGTTCGATCCTCGCGTCGCCGATCCACGCGTCGATGCAGTCGCGATTGAACGAGATCAAGGACCGCGAGGATTTCCGGCCGGTCGCGCCGATGGTGCTCGAGGAGAAGGCGCACGAATGGTTTATCGACCGCCGCGGCACACCGGGGACGTCGACGCTGTACGCGCCCTTCATGCTGTTCGTCTACGACGTCCATGCCGACAAGGCCGACCGCATCCCGGCCGTGCGCCACGTCGACGGCACCGCCCGCGTACAGACGGTCGCGGCCCACCAGAACCCGCTCGTCCATGCGCTGCTGACCGCGTTCGACCGGCTGACCGGCGTCCCGGTGCTCGTCAACACGTCGTTCAACACGCGTGGCGAGCCGATCGTCTGCACGCCGCGCGACGCGGTCGAGAGCTTCTGGACGTCGCCGCTCGATGCGCTGGTGATCGGCTCGTTCATCCTCGAGAAGGAGCGCCGGTGAGCGCCGAGCCGATCCGTCCGTCGCGCGGGCTCGACGTCGCGGTCGTCATCGCGACCTACCGACGTCCCGAGCTGCTGTCGCGCTGCCTCGACGCGCTGTGCGCGCAGACGCTCGACGCGACGCGCTACGAGATCGTGGTGGCGGACGACGACGCCGGCAACCCGGGCGCCGATCCCACGCTCGAGATCGTCGCGGCACGTGTCGCCGAGCACCGCGCGCGGCCCGCCTGCGCGCCGTTCGTCCGCAT
>CAXTDA010000122.1:0-9743 GCA_964242935.1 uncultured Burkholderiaceae bacterium
CGCCGGCGGCAGCGTCGCGTGGAACGCCGACGGCAGCGGCGTCTGGTACACGCGTTATCCGGCGCCGAGCGAGCGGCCGCCGGCCGACCAGGGCTTCCATCAGCAGGTCTGGTTCCACAAGCTCGGCACCCGGTCGACGCTGGATACGAAGTCGCTCGTCGACGGCCTGCCGCGGATCGCCGAGATCTCGCTCGAGTCGAGCGACGACGGCCGCTACACGATCGCCGCGGTGCGCGACGGCGACGGCGGCGACACCGGCTTCTGGCTGCGCGGGCCGGGCGATGCCTGGCGCCGCCTCGCCGACTTCAAGGACGGCTTTCGCGCCGTCACGTTCGGCCGCGACGGCCGTTTGTACGCGATCGCACTGAAGGGTTCGCCGCGCGGGCGCATCGTCGCGATGAAGCTGGATGCCGGCTCGTTAACGCGGGCGACGACGCTGGTGCCGCCGTCCGACGTGGTGATCGAGCGCGTCTTGCCGACGGCGACGCGCGTCTATGCCGAGGTCCAGCTCGGGGGCCCGTCGGAGATCCGCGCATGGACGCTGGCCGGGAAGCCGTTGCCGTCGCCGGCCGGCGAGCGGCTGTCGTCCGCGACGCTCGGCGCGCGGCTCGCAGGCGACGCGGTCCTCTACGGCCAGGAGAGCTTCGTCACGCCGTTCGCGTGGTACCGCATCGACCCGAAGCGCGACGGCGGCCGGCCGGTCCGGACGTCGCTGTCGTCGAGCGACGACCAGCCGCTGCTCGACGACGTCGCCGTGACGCTGATCACGGCGCGCTCCGCGGACGGGACGCCGGTCCCGATCAGCGTCGTCGCGCGGAAGGACGTCCGGCTCGACGGCGACAATCCGACGTTGTTGACCGGCTACGGCGGGTATGGACTCGCGCAACGTCCGCGCTTTGCGCGACGGAACGTGTTCTGGCTCCGGCACGGCGGCGTGTTCGCGCTGGCCCATCTGCGCGGCGGCGACGAGTTCGGCGACGAGTGGCATCGCGCGGGCAACCTCGCCCGGAAGCAGAACGTGTTCGACGACTTCGCCGCGACCGCCGAGGCACTGGTCGACCGCGGCTACACCCGCCCGAGGAAGCTCGCGATCGAAGGCCGCAGCAACGGCGGCCTGCTGATGGGTGCGGCGCTCGTCCAGCATCCGGAGCTGTACGGCGCGGTGGTCAGTCACGTCGGCATCTACGACATGCTGCGCGTCGAGACGACGCCGAACGGCGCGTTCAACGTGACCGAGTTCGGCACCGTCGCCGATCCGGCGCAGTTCGACGCGCTCTACGCGTATTCGCCGCTCCATCACGTCGAGGACGGCAGGACCTATCCGCCGCTGCTGATGACGACCGGCATCAACGATGGTCGGGTGGCGCCGTGGCAGAGCCTGAAGATGGCCGCGCGGATGCAGGCCGCGAACCCGAAGGGCGCGCCGGTGCTGCTCCGCGTGGCCGGCGACGCAGGGCACGGGCAGGGCATGTCGCTCTCGTCGTCGATCGAGCTCGACGTCGACACGTTCGCGTTCTTGTTCGACCGTCTCGGCCTGTCGACGACCGTGTCCGCGACGCCCGAGCAGCCGGTCACGGGGCCGGGCCTGCCGGAGACGAAGTGATCGCGACGGACGCCGCCACGGCGCGACGATCGTCATGATCCGCGTTCCCCTCGCGCTGCTCGACTGGTTCGACCTGCCGCGGTCGCTCGCCACCATCGGCGTGGTGGGCGGCGGCTACGCGCTTCTGGTGTGGCGCGTGGACGAGCGCGGCGGTTCGCCGCTCGGACTGCTCGCGGCCGCTCCGGTCGTCGCGTTCGTGCTGGCACCGGCGCTGCTCGCGCTCTTTCCCGAATACGTCCGATGGATCCACGAGCGGACCTGGGCGCCGTGGCACGGCACCTACCACGCATTCGACGACCACCAGATCCGCGTCGTGGAGGCGCGCGGCTGCCTTTGGTTCTCGAGCATCGACGTGCATGCCGCGCTCCGTCTCCAGCGGCGGGCCGGCGTGCTGCGCGTCATGCGCGCGACGGAACGACGCGACGACCCCGCACTCGGCGAGGTCCTGTCGAACGCGGGGCTCGTCCGCCTTCTCGGCAACAGCACCGATCGCACGACGCTGCGTCTCCTGGCCTGGGCCGATCGCGACGTGCGCGGGCTCTGGCAGAAAAAGCGCGACGCGGCCGCGCCGCTTTCGCCGCAATCGCCTCGCGGCGACGGTCACGTCTGATCCCTTCGTCCGTCGCCTTCCATGTCTCGCGTGACCCGAATCCTGACCTGTTGATGACCGCTGCCTCTCTCGTATCCGCTTCCCCCGCGTCCGCGCAGGACCCCGCCCGACCGCCGCAGGCCGCGAAGAAGCCGCACGTGGTCGCGTCGCCGAACGGCGACCGCGCGGACGACTACTATTGGCTGCGCGACGACTCGCGGAAGGATCCCGAGATGCTCGCGTACCTGAACGCGGAGAACGCGTGGTTCGCGCGGTACAGCGCGCGCTACAAGGCGCTCGAGGACAAGCTGTTCGACGAGGTCAAGGGCCGCATCAAGCAGGACGACTCCACGGTGCCCGCGAAGAAGGGGGGGTGGTGGTACTACACGCGCTTCGTCGAAGGGCAGGAGTACCCGGTGTTCGCGCGGCGGCCGGCCGGTGGCGCGGCCTACGACGAGAGCGTGCCCGAAGTCGTGATGCTCGACGTCAACGCGCTCGCGGTCGGCCACGACTTCTTCCAGATCGGCGGCATGGACGTCAGCCCGAGCCAGAGGATGCTGGCCTATGCCGAGGACACGGTGGGTCGGCGCCAGTACACGATCCGCTTCAAGGACCTCGCGAGCGGGGAGACCCACGCGGACACCGTGCCGAACGTGAGCGGCGACATGGCGTGGGCGTCCGACGACCGCACGCTGTTCTACGTCGAGAACGATTCGAAGACGCTTCGCAGCTACCGCGTGAAGAAACACGTGCTCGGCAGCGACGCGAAGGACGACACGATCGCGTACGAGGAGAAGGACGAGGCGTACTACACCGGCGTCCATCGCACCGCGTCGGAGCAGTACATCGTGATCGACCTGTCGTCGACCGAGTCCGACGAGCAGCGGATCCTGCGGGCCGACCAGCCGGACGGCCGCTTCAAGGTGTTCGCGAAGCGCCGCACGAAGTTCCACTATCACGCGAGCCACATCGCGACCGGCGCCGAGGGCTCGCGCTGGATCGTGCGCACCGACTGGCAGGCGCCGAACTACCGGCTGATGCAGGTCGCCGACGGCGCACCCGGCGACCGCGCGGCCTGGAAGCCGCTGGTGCCGCACAGCGACCGGGTGTTCATCAACAACTTCGAGCTGTTCGCGAACTATTACGTGATCGACGAACGCAGCGACGGGCTGCGGCGCCTGCGCGTGACGCCGTGGGGCGGTGAAGAGTCCCGCAGTCAGCAATCCCGTCGTCAGCAATCGTTCTACATCGACTCCACGGAGCCCGCGTACACGACGTCGATCGGCACCAACGAGGAGCAGGCGACCGACACGCTGCGCTACAACTACTCGTCGCTGACGACGCCGGCGTCGGTCTTCGAGGTCGACATGAAGACCGGCGCGAAGAAGCTGCTGAAGCAGACGCCGGTGCTCGGCGGATTCGAGGCGACGAACTATGCGACCGAGCGCGTCTGGGTGACCGCGGAGGACGGCGCGCGGGTGCCGGTGTCGCTGGTCTATCGGAAGGGCTTCGCGCGGAACGGCAGCGCGCCGCTGCTGCAGTACGGTTACGGATCGTACGGGCTCTCGACCGACCCGAACTTCCGCTCGAGCATCGTCTCGTTGCTCGACCGCGGCTTCGTCTTCGCGATCGCGCACGTTCGCGGCGGCGAGGAGATGGGACGCGCGTGGTACGAGAACGGCAAGAAGCTGAAGAAGAAGAACACGTTCACCGACTTCATTGCGGTGACCGAGGCGCTGGTCGCCGAAGGCTACGCCGCGAAGGACAAGGTCTTCATCGAGGGGGGCAGCGCCGGCGGCCTGCTGGTCGGCGCGGTCGCCAACCTGCGGCCGGACCTCTACCGGGGCGTCGTCGCACAGGTCCCGTTCGTCGACGTCGTCACGACGATGCTCGACGAAAGCATCCCGCTCACGACCAACGAATTCGACGAGTGGGGCAACCCGATGCAGCCGTCGTACTACCGCTACATGCTGTCGTATTCGCCTTACGACAACGTGAAGCGACAGGTCTATCCGGCACTCTTCGTCGCGACCGGCCTCTACGATTCGCAGGTCCAGTACTTCGAGCCGGCCAAGTGGGTCGCGAAGCTGCGCGAGATGAACACGGGCTCGCAGCCGCTGCTGTTCAAGGTCAACATGGAGGCCGGGCACGGCGGCAAGTCCGGCCGCTTCCAGCGCCTCCGCGAGATCGCCGAGGAGTACGCGTTCATGCTGGACCTGGTCGGCATCCGCGAATGACTTTTCGGAAGACGTCATGTTCCTGAAGAACGCGTGGTACGTGGCCTGCATGACCGAGGAACTCGGCGACGAGCCGCTCGGGCGACGCATCTGCGGAGAGCCGATGGCGTTCTATCGGACGGGCGGCGACGTCGCGTGCGTCGAGGACTTCTGTCCGCATCGCGGCGCGCCGTTGTCGCTCGGTCGCGTGCGCGGCGACCACCTCGTCTGCGGTTACCACGGCCTGGTGATGGGCGTGGACGGCCGCTGCGTCGCGATGCCCGGCGTGCGGGCGCCGCGCATCGCGCCGATCCGCGCGTTCCCGGTCGTCGAGCGCCACGGCTTCGTGTGGGTCTGGCCCGGTGACGCGCACGCCGCCGACGCGGCGAAGCTGCCCGTGCTGCCGTGGGCCGGCCGCCACGACTGGGTCCACGGCGGCGGGCTCTATCACGTCGGCTGCGACTACCGGCTGATGATCGACAACCTGATGGACCTGTCGCACGAGACCTACGTCCACGCGAACAGCATCGGCCAACAGGAGATCGAGGAGGCGCCGGTCGCGACGACGGTGCGGGGCGATCACGTCGTGACGAGCCGCCACATGCAGAACATCCTGGCGCCGCCGTTCTGGCGGACGGCGCTTCGCGGCAACGGCCTCGCCGACGACGTGCCGGTCGACCGCTGGCAGATCTGCCACTTCGATCCGCCGAGCCACGTGATGATCGAGGTCGGGGTCGCGCACGCGGGGCACGGCGGCTACGACGCGGACGCGGCGCACAAGGTCTCGTCGGTCGTCGTCGACTTCATCACGCCCGAGACCGACACGTCGATCTGGTACTTCTGGGGCATGGCGCGCAACTTCAACGTCGGCGATACGGGATTGACCGACGCGATCCGCGAAGGGCAGCGGAAGATCTTCGGCGAGGACCTCGCGATGCTCGAGCGGCAGCAGCGCAACCTGACCGAGCGGCCCGCGCGCCGGCTGATGAACTTCGCGATCGATGCCGGCGGGATGCAGGCGCGGCGCGTGATCGACCGGCTGGTCGCGGCCGAGCGCGCGGTGCACCACAGGGAGATGCACGAATGAATCGAGACGCCATCGACGTCCGTCGCCGCGCGCTCGTCGCCGCGTCGTTGTCCGCGACCGCGCTCGGCGTCCTGCCGCGCGTTGCGCACGCCGCCGATCCGTTCCGCATCGGCGTGATCCTGCCGATGTCGGGGCCGTTCGCGTCGACCGGCCGCGAGGTCGACGCCGCGATCCGCCTCTACGTCCAGCGGAACGGCGACACCGTCGCGGGACGGAAGATCGAGGTCGTGCTGCGCGACGACACCGGCCTCGCGCCCGAGACCACGAAGCGGCTCGCGCAGGAGCTGGTCGTGCAGGACCGCGTCGCGGTGCTGGCCGGCTTCGGCCTGACGCCGCTCGCGCTCGCCGCGGCGCCGATCGCGACCGAGGCGAAGGTGCCGATGGTCGTGATGGCGGCGGCTACGTCGATCATCCCGCAGCGCTCGCCGTTCATCGTCCGGACCGGCTTCACGCTCGCGCAGGTCACGCAGCCGCTCGCCGACTGGGCCGCGAAGAACGGCATCAAGCGGGTCGTGACGCTGGTCACCGACTACAGTCCCGGCGTCGACGCCGAGAAGACGTTCGTCAAGCGCCTCGGCGACGCCGGCGGCACGATCGTCGAGTCGATCCGCGCGCCGCTCCGCAACCCCGACTACGCGCCGTTCCTGCAGCGCGCGAAGGACGCGAAGCCCGACGCGCTGTTCGTCTTCGTCCCGTCGGGCGAGGGCACCGGCGTGCTGAAGCAGTTCGTCGACCGCGGCCTGAAGGAGGCCGGCATCAAGTTGATCTGCACCGGCGACGTCCTCGACGACGAGCTGCTGGAGGCGATCGGCCCGGCCGCACTCGGCGTGATCAGCTCGCACCACTATTCGGCCGCGCACGCGTCGCCGGAGAACAAGGCATTCGTCGCAGCGTTCATGCAGGCCAACGCGGGGCTGCGTCCGAACTTCCACGCGGTCGGCGGCCATGACGGGATGCACCTCGTGTACACGGCGTTGAAGAAGGCGGGCCCGACCGCGGACGGCGAGCAGCTCGTCGCCGCGATGAAGGGCCAGTCGTGGACCAGCCCCCGCGGACCGATGACGATCGACGCCGCGACGCGCGACGTCGTGCAGACGGTCTACCTGCGGCGCGTCGAACGCGTCGACGGGAAGTTGTGGAACGTCGAGTTCGACAAGGTCGAGAACGTCAGGGATCCGGGCTGACGACGCGTCGCCGGTGGGCTGCTGGCCGTGAGGCGGCGGACCGTCGGACTTGCCGACGCCGGTCGACTGCGGTCGCGTTAGTCCTGCAACGCGAGCGCAACGATGCGCTCGCTGGGAACGGCGCCCGACAGCCGGCCGCGCTCGACGCCGCCGGTCAGCCGGACGAGCGTCGGGATGCTGCGGATCGCGAAGCGCGCGGACAGGCGCGGGTTGCCGTCGCTGTCGACCTTCGCGAGTACCGCGCGACCCTTCAACGCCAGCGCCGCACGTTCGAAATGCGGCGCCATCGAACGGCACGGCCCGCACCACGCGGCCCAGAAGTCGACCAGCACCGGCAGTTCGGTACGGCCGGCGATCGCGTCGAACGTCGCGTCGGTGAGCTCGACCGGCGTGCCGTCGAGGAGGTCGCGGCCGCACACGCCGCAGACCGGGTCCTCCGCCAGACGCGCGGCCGGGACGCGGTTCGCACGCTGGCAATGCGGGCAGGCGACCTGGAGCGACTCGTTCATGCGTTCGATGTGGCGACGAAGGCGCGCTGATCAAGGCGCGCCGCGCGCGGGTCGTCCGTCAGGAACCGGCGAACGGTGTCCCGAAGAGGCCGACGGCGAGTTCCAGCCAGACGAGGGCGAGTGCCGAGAGGACGACGGCGCAGAGGAAGATCCGGAGCCCGGTCGTCCTCGCGAGCCGCCACACGAGTTCGCAAAACAAACCCGCGCCGAGCAGCAGGACGCCGGCGACGAGGAAGTCGAACGGAGACCAGCGCACTTCATCGGTGAACTGCATCGCGATCAGCGGCACGAGCAGCAGCAGCGCGACGGCCAGCACGAGGCCACCAAGCCGCTTTCCTCGGGGCGCAACGGCAGTCGACATGGGTTACCTCCGGTGCGATGAAAGAATGGAAAGGGAGCGCAGCGATCGATGCGATCCGTTCCCGCGAAGATGAGCCCGGTCGCGTCCGACGGCAACGACGCTGGGTCCCCGCGGTAGCGGGGCCGACGGCACACGGGCGTTCGCGGGGAGGCGCCCACCCCGGCGCGCGGCCCTCCCCCCGCCCCCCGCGGGGGCCCCCCGGGGGGGGGGGGCACGACGGCACTCGGGCGTTCGCGGGGACGCTCCGAATTCGTCAACCCGGCGCGAAGCCGGGGTTCAAGTTCGTGCAGCCGCGCCGGAGCACCATCAGCCCGTGCGCCCACGCGATCGGTGCCGGCGCCCGAGCCATCCCATGATGCCCAGACCGCCGACCAGCAGGCCGAGCGTCTGCGGTTCGGGCACCGCGCCGATCGTGATCGCGGCGACGCGCTGCAGGGCGCGCGCGTCGGCGGCGGTGATGCCGAGGTCGCGGGCGGCCTGGTCGTTCGCGCCGAGGACACGGGGGTTGATCCCCGTGATCATCCCGAACTGCACGAGCGCGTCGAGATAGGAGCCGTACTTGCTCGCGTGCAGGTAGTCGCTCCACCACAGGTTCATCGGGTCGCCCGGCGCATCGGGCACGAAGACCCCGTTGTTGTCGTAGAAGCCGCCGGTCTTGACGAGCCCGTTGTCGAACGCGAACTGGAACGCGTCACCGACCGGCAGCACGCCGGCGAAGTTCGGGTTGCTCGCGAGCTTCGCGTAGAAATCGGCATGCAGGTCCGCGGTCATCGCGGCGAGCGTCGGGTAGTAGAGCGTCTCGGCGGTGCCGTTCGGGCCGCTCGACGTATCCACGATCGGGCTGCCGGTCGGCGACGTCGTGTCGGGCGTCGTGACCTTGTGCGCGTAGACCATGTCGGGTCGCGCCCACGTCTCGGTCAGGTACACCTTCGTCGCGGCGCTCGCGTTCGGGTTCGCCGCGATGTTGCGCGTGGTGTTGCAGCTGCCGGCCGAAAGGCCGGTCGCGATGCAGGCCGCGAGAGAGCCGAACAGGTCGGTTTCGCGATAGCTCTGCGCGGAACCGTTATGGATGAAGCGCTCGAACTGGTCCGCGTACGCGTTGAACGTCGCGAGGTTCGCGTTCTTGCCCTTGCCGGCCGGCAGCGCCGCATCGCTCTGCTCCTGCAGCACGACGGTGTCCCACTTCTGCGTCGCGACGTTCTCGCGGAGCTTCCAGTCGCTGTTCGCGGTGTCGAGGAACTGGCCGCGGAGCGATGCCGCGTTGCGCGCCGAGATCGACACGTCGTAGTTGAGCCCGACCTCGTCGGTGAACTGCTTGAAGATGCCCGGCACGCCGCCCCACGGATGCGGCTCCCACGGGTTCGCGCCGGTCTGGTTGATCGCATAGAAGCCGGCGGTGAGGTCGTGCACCTTCGCGGCGTTGTAGCTCATCACCGGGTCGAGGCGACCGAACGTGTAGCTGTTGCCGACGAAGAGGATCTTGATCGGGTCGGCGTGGGCGAGCGAGCAGAAGCTCGCGGCGGCGAACGCGATCAGGGCGAGGCGTCTCATGCGGTCTCCCGTTCTCGGAAGGAACGTCCGAACCGTTCCGCGGCGGATGATGCCGCGCCGCGATGCGCGAAGCAATGGTCCTGCCCTACGGTGCGGCAGCCGCATCGACGATCCACAGCGTGCCGCCGATCGGCGCGACGCGCGCGGCGGGCAGCGACGCGTCGCCATCGAGCACACGCGTCACCATCGCGCGCTTGCCGGCACCGGCCGCGAGGAACAGCGCGGCGTGCGTCGATTCGAGCACCGGGTAGGTCAGCGTGACGCGGATCGGCGCGGGCGGGTTGGTGGTCCGCGACGGCACGACCCAGGCCTCGCGCTCGTCGAGCGCGGGCGAATCGGGAAACAGCGATGCGGTGTGGCCGTCGTCGCCGACGCCGAGCAGCACGACGTCGAAGAACGGGCGGTCGTCCTTCAGGCGGTCGCCGCCGTAGAACGCGCGGAGCGTCGTCGCGTACAGCGCGGCGGCGGTGCCCGCGCGTTCGAAGACCGCGTCGTCGTCGCCGGGCGCGCCTTCGTCGTGCGGGATCGGATAGACGTGCGCGCCCGGGATGTCGACCCGGCCGAGCAGCGCCTCTCGCGCCATCACGACGTTGCTCGCCGGGTCGCCCGCCGGCACGCAGCGGTCGTCGCCCCAGAACCAGAG
>CAXTDA010000123.1:0-9726 GCA_964242935.1 uncultured Burkholderiaceae bacterium
CTTCGGAGCCGGATGGCCCGCGTGGCCGTCGCTGGACTTCGGCAAGTACGGCCCGACCGAGACGCTGGCACTTTCGCGGATCAAGAAGATCAGCGGCCCGAACCTCGCGCGCAACTGGGCGACGATCCCGCACGTCACGCAGTTCGACGAGGCCGACATCACCGAGCTCGAGGACTTCCGCAAGTCGACCAACGATGCGCTGACGAAGAAGAGCAAGGACGCGGTGAAGGTGACGATGCTCGCGTTCGTGATGAAGGCGTGCGTCGCCGCGCTGAAGCAGTTCCCCGCGATGAACAGCTCGCTCGACGCCGAGGGCGCGAACCTCTTGCTGAAGAAGTACTACCACCTCGGCTTTGCGGCCGACACGCCGAACGGTCTGGTGGTGCCGGTGATCCGCGATGTCGACAGGAAGGGCGTCTCGGAGATCGCGAAGGAGACCGGCGAGCTGGCCGCGCAGGCGCGCGCCGGCAAGCTCGGACCAACCGCGATGCAGGGTGCGAGCTTCACCATCTCGTCGCTCGGCGGCATCGGCGGGACGTTGTTCACGCCGATCATCAACGCGCCCGAGGTCGGGATCCTCGGGTTGTCGAAGTCCGAGTTCAAGCCAAAGTGGAACGGGTCGAGCTTCGAGCCGCGGTTGATGTTGCCGCTGTCGCTGTCGTACGACCACCGCGTGATCGACGGTGCGCAGGGTGCGCGCTTCACGACCTACCTGGCCGAGATCCTGGCCGACATGCGCCGGGTGCTGCTGTGAGCCGGGCCCACGTGAGCGTCGCGAGGAGCGCGTCATGATCGAGCTCAAGGTTCCCGACATCGGCGACTTCAAGGACGTCGAGGTCATCGAGATCCTCGTCAAGCCGGGCGACACGGTCGCGGCCGACCAGTCGCTGATCACGATCGAGAGCGACAAGGCGTCGATGGAGATCCCGTCGTCGGCCGCCGGGACGATCGCCGATCTGAAGGTCAAGGTCGGCGACAAGGTCAATCAGGGCGACCTGATCGCGACGGCCGAGGCCGCCGGCGGTGCCGCGACACCGGCTCCTGCGTCGTCGTCCGCATCGAACGCCGCCGCGGCAGCCACGACGACTGCCACGCCCGCCGCGGCGAACGCGTCCGAGTCGTATGCCGCGAACGCCCCGAACGCGGTGCCCGACGCGGCCGCGAAGTCCTCTGCGACCGGAGCCGGCGCGCCGGCGAAGTCCGCATCGCCGGCGCCGACGGCTGCGCAGTGGTCCGGCAAGGCCGATGTCGAATGCCAGATGCTGGTGCTCGGCTCCGGACCCGGCGGCTACTCGGGCGCATTCCGCGCGGCCGACCTCGGAATGAACACGGTCCTCGTCGAACGTTACGCGACGCTGGGCGGCGTGTGCCTGAACGTCGGTTGTATTCCGTCGAAGGCGCTGTTGCACGTCGCGCAGGTGATGGACGAGGCCGCGCACTTCGCCGACATCGGCGTCCGCTTCGCACCGCCCGAGGTGGACCTCGACAAGCTGCGCGCGCACAAGGACAAGGTGGTCGGCAAGCTGACCGGCGGTCTCGCCGGCATGGCCAAGATGCGGAAGGTCACCGTGCTGACCGGCGTCGGCTCGTTCCTCGATCCGCATCACCTCGAGGTCGTCGCGACCGACGGCGCGAAGAAGGTCGTGAAGTTCGAGCAGGCGATCATCGCGGCCGGCTCGCAGTCGGTGCGGCTGCCG
This sequence comes from uncultured Burkholderiaceae bacterium, assembly GCA_964242935.1. Taxonomy (GTDB): domain Bacteria; phylum Pseudomonadota; class Gammaproteobacteria; order Burkholderiales; family Burkholderiaceae_D; genus CAHJXF01. The sequence continues at coordinate 1,698 of CAXTDA010000123.1, forward strand.
TTCCTTCCCGACGACCCGCGCATCGTCGACTCGACCGGCGCGCTCGAGTTGCGCACGAAGCCGAAGCGGATGCTGGTCATCGGCGGCGGCATCATCGGCCTCGAGATGGGGACCGTGTATTCGACGCTCGGTGCGCGCCTCGACGTCGTCGAGATGCTCGACGGCCTGATGCAGGGCGCCGACCGCGACCTCGTCAAGGTCTGGCAGAAGTTCAACGAGAAGCGCTTCGACAACCTGATGCTGAAGACGAAGACCGTGAAGGCCGAGGCGCAGCCCGACGGCATCCACGTCACGTTCGAAGGCGAACAGGCACCGAAGGATCCGCAGGTCTACGACCTCGTGCTGCAGTCGGTCGGCCGCGTGCCGAACGGCCGGAAGATCGATGCCGGCAAGGCCGGCGTCGCGGTCACCGAGCGCGGCTTCATCGAGGTCGACAAGCAGTTGCGGACCAACGTCGCGCACATCTACGCGATCGGCGACATCGTCGGGCAGCCGATGCTGGCGCACAAGGCGGTCCACGAGGCGCACGTCGCGGCCGAGGCGGCAGCAGGCCAGAAGAGCTTCTTCGATGCGCGCGTCATCCCGTCGGTCGCGTACACCGATCCGGAAGTCGCGTGGGTCGGCCTGACCGAGGACGACGCGAAGAAGGCGGGCACGAAGGTCGGCGTCGCGAAGTTCCCGTGGGCCGCGTCGGGTCGCGCGATCGCGAACACGCGCGACGAAGGCTTCACGAAGCTCATCTTCGACCACGACACGCATCGCCTCGTCGGCGGCGCAATCGTCGGCACGCACGCCGGCGACCTGATCAGCGAGCTCGCGCTCGCGGTCGAGATGGGTGCCGACGCGACCGACATCGGCAAGACGATCCATCCGCATCCGACGCTCGGTGAATCGGTCGGGATGGCCGCCGAGCTCTACGAAGGCGTCTGCACCGACCTGCCGCCGGTCAAGAGGAAGTGACGTGGGGCGGCCGACGCCGCGAGGCGTCGGGCCGCAAGCGATGCAAGTCGCCGCGATGAGCGAGCGGCGGAGCGGCCTGCCCGACGTGGCGCTCGCGTGGTACTTCGTCCTGATGTGGGGCTCGGGCTTTCTCGCGACGAAGGCGGGGTTGCACGACGCCGCGCCGTTCACGTTCCTGACGTTGCGGTTCGGCTTCGGCCTCGCGTGCCTCCTGGTGCTGGTCGCCGTCTCGCGACCGCGCTGGCCGCGCGATCGCCGCGCGTTCGGCCACGTCGTCGTCGCGGGCCTGCTGATGCACGTCGGCAACCTCGGCGGCAGCCACTACGCGCAGTACCTCGGCATGTCGGCCGGCATCACCGCGCTGATCCTCGCGACCCAACCGCTGCTGACCGCGCTGCTGCTCGTCGCGCGTGGCGGCGCGGCCGATCGGCTGGCCGCGCGTCAATGGTCCGGCATCGCGCTCGGGCTCGCGGGCGTGGGGCTCGTCGTCGGCCACAAGGTCGACGTCGATGCCGCGTCGGCCGGGAGCCTCGTCGCGGTGACGGTGGCGCTGCTGTCGATCACGCTCGGCACGCTGTATCAGCGGCGCTTCTGCGCCGACGTCGACCTGCGGAGCGCCGGCCTGATCCAGTTCGCAGCGTCGGCCGTCGTGCTCGCGCCGCTCGCGGTCACGATCGAGGGCTTCGCGGTGCACTGGAACGCGAAGCTGTTCGGCGCGATCGCGTTTCTCGTGATCGGCGGCTCGATCCTCGCGGTCAACGCGTTGCACACGTTGATGCGGCACGGTTCCGCGGCGCGGGTCACGAGCCTGCTCTACCTGACGCCGATCGTCGCGGTGTTCCTCGAATGGGCTCTGTACGGTCTCGTACCGACGGTCGCGTCGATCGTCGGGATCGCCGTCACCTGCGCCGGCGTCGCACTCGTGACCTGGCATCGGCGCTCGCCGGTCGCGGACATCGAGACCTGAGAGCGTGATCGTCTACAGTACCCGCCACGCCCCGCGACATTGCGACCATGGACACGACCGAACAGAAGCTGGCTGCCGCGCGCGCGGCGTTCGACTGGCTCGAACCGAAACTGCACCGCGACCTCGTCGTCGGCATCGGCACCGGTTCGACGGCCGATCACTTCATCGACCTGCTCGCGCCGCATCGAACCCGCTTCGCGGGCGCGGTCGCGAGCTCCGGTCGCAGCGCCGAGCGGCTCGGCCGCCTCGGCATCGCGGTGTTCGACCTCAACGATGTCGTCGAATTGCCGTTCTACATCGACGGCGCCGACGAGATCAACGCGGACCTCGAGATGACGAAGGGCGGCGGCGGCGCGCTGACCCGAGAGAAGATCGTGTCGGCCGCGGCCGGCGTCTTCGTCTGCATCGCCGACGCGTCGAAGCGGGTCGCGGCGCTCGGCCGCTTCCCGCTGCCGGTCGAGGTGATCCCGATGGCCCGCAACCAGGTGGTCCGCGCGCTCGGCGACCTCGGCCGACGCGAGGGACTCGGCGACGGTCTGGTCGAGTTCGCGATCGCGGTGCGGACGACCGCCGACGGCCCTTACGTCACCGACAACGGCAACCGGATCGTCGACGTGACGGGCTGGACGATTCGCCAGCCGGGGCGCATCGAAGCGCTGATCGGCGGCATCGTCGGCGTGGTCGAGTCGGGCCTCTTCGCGCTCCGCGGCGCCGACGTCCTGCTGCTCGCCGGCAACGACGGCGTGGAGACGATCGAACGGCCGCGGCGCTGACGACGGGCGCGACGGCGCGGCCGTCGCCTTGAAAGTGTCATGACGAAGGCGCAGGCTCCGCACAACGCGGCCCGCCGGTCCGCGGCCGTCGGTATCGCTTAGAATGAAGACCATGCCCGAACACACTTCCAAGCAATTCGACTCGGAGCTCGAATCGGTCCGCTCCAGCGTCCTCCGCATGGGCGGTCTGGTCGAGGAGCAGATCATGCGCGCCGTGGAGTCGCTCGCGTCCGGCGACATGGCGCTGATCGAGAGCGTCGTCGACGGCGACAAGCTCGTCAATCGCATGGAGGTCGAGCTCGACGAGCGCTGCAGCCACATCGTCGCGCGCCGTCAGCCCACGGCCGGCGACCTGCGGATGCTGATGACGGTCGTCAAGATGATCACCGACCTCGAACGCATCGGCGACGAAGCGCAGAAGGTCGCGCGCATGGCGCGCATGATCCACGAGGCCGAGCGCGCGCACATGCCGCGCGTCGAGCTCGCGCACATCGCCGACACCGCGATCGAGATGCTGCGAAAGGCGCTCGACTCGTTCGCGCGCCTCGACCCGATCGCCGCGGCCCAGGTCGTGCGCGACGACATCGCGCTCGACGACGAGTACCGCGCGATCGTTCGTCAGCTGATCACGTTCATGATCGAGGACCCGCGCACGATCTCGCGATCGATCGAGATCCTCACGATCGTGAAGGCGCTCGAACGCATCGGCGACCACGCGAAGAACATGTGCGAGTACACCGTCTACATGGTCAAGGGACGCGACGTACGGCACATCGGCGTGGAAGATCTCGAACGCGAAGCGGCGGAGTAGACCCGCGGAGGGCCCGTCGAGGGCCCCCGGCGAAGCCGGGGATCGACGCTCCCGTAGCGGGTCCGAGACGCGACTACAGCCCGGCGTCGTCTTTCAAACTGGGTCCCGGCCCGCGCCGTGATGACATCAGTTAGACGGCGGCACGTACCCCGTCGCCATGTCCGCCCCCTCGCCGAAGAAGTGCCGCTCCATCTGCGTGGCGAGGTATTTGCGGGCCCGTACGTCGGCGAGGTTGAGCCGGTTCTCGTTGACCAGCATCGTCTGCTGCTTCAGCCAGGCGGCCCACGCTTCCTTCGATACGCTTTCATAGATGCGCTGGCCGAGCGGCCCCGGGTACGGCGCGAAATCGAGCCCCTCCGCCTCGCGACCGAGCTTGATGCATTGAACGGTTCTGCTCATGGACGTTCCTCTGTAAACTCTTCCGCTGATTTTACTGTGCCGTGCCGTCCGGCCCGAAGACTTGGCGAACGCGCGACCCGGCACCGGCTGCAAAGGTACGGATGAGCGACCCGGAAGTTCCCGCGAAGGCCAAGCCCCGGACTCGCCCGCGCACGACCCGCGTCGCGCAACGCGCCGAGAGCAAGCTGCCCGATCCGGACGATCTTCAGACGCTCGAGCGCGATCTGAAGACGATCGAACGCGAGAAGGAGCGCCTCTCGCACGAACTCCACGACGGCCTCGGCCAGCACCTGACCGGCATCGCGTTCCTCGCGAAGGCGCTCGCCAACCGGCTCGAGGACCGCAACGCGCCCGAAGCCGCCGACGCAAAGCAGATCGCCGCGCTGACGAACCAGGCGATCTCGAACACCCGGGCGCTGGCGCGCGGTCTCCGGCCGGTCGGCCCGGAGGACAACGCGTTCGCGTTCGCACTGTCGGTGCTGGCCCGCGACGTCTCGACGATCTACGGCATCCGCTGCAGCTTCAACGCCGACGGCACGATCCCGGTCGCGAGCCGCATGGCGGCCCACCACCTGTTCAGGATCGCGCAGGAAGCCGTGCACAATGCGGTCAAGCACGGCGCCGGCGGCAAGATCGAGGTCGATCTCCGCGAGGAAGACGATTCGATCATCCTGACGGTCGCCAACCGCGGCACGCTGGTGGCGGCGGTGGAGGCCGCCGAAGGCATCGGCATCGCCAGCATGCGCAACCGGGCCAAGCTGCTCGATGCGCAACTCGACATCACGCAGGTTGGCAAGGAAGTCTCGGTTCGCGTCGCCCTCGACAAAAAAGCAGCGCAGACGATGCGCGAACAAGGAAAGCCGCCATGAATGACCCGACTTCGACGATCAGCCAGCTCCCCGTCAAGGCGCGCATCCTGATCGTCGACGATCACGTCATCGTGCGGCAGGGGATCGCGCAACTCGTCAATCGCGAACTCGATCTCGACGTTTGCGCCGAAGCCGGGGATGCCGACTCGGCGATCGCCGTGCTGCGCGAGACGCAGGTCGACCTCGCGATCGTCGACATCTCGTTGCCCGGCACCTCCGGCATCGAACTCGTCAAGCTGATGCGCGACGCGCAGCCGCAACTGCCGGTGCTGGTGATGAGCATGCACGACGAGGCGCTGTATTCGGACCGCGCGTTCCGGGCGGGCGCCAAGGGTTACGTGATGAAGCAGGAGGCGACCGAGAAGCTGCTCGCCGCGATCCGCAAGATCCTGAACGGCGGCGTCTACGTCAGCGACCGCATGCAGACCGTAATGGTCCAGCGCTTCCTCAACAGCGGCGTCGACGAGACCGTTTCGTTCATCGACAACCTGACCGATCGTGAATTCGAGATCCTCCGGATGATCGGGCAGGGCCTGACGGTCGCCGAGATCGCCGACAAGCTCGGCCGGAGCGCGAAGACGGTCGAGGCGCATCGTGCCAACCTGCGCGAGAAGCTGGGGTTGAAGCGGGCGGCGGAGCTGGCGCGGTTCGCGACGCAGTGGGTCGAGCGGGGCAACTGACGCAGGGCCCGTCCAGGCCCCACGCGCTCGCGGCAAAGTTGCCGCAGTGCCTTGCGCAACGCGCGGTGACGACATTCTCGGCGCAACGGTTCAACGCTTCGCATTGCCTCTGATCCACTCGGTTGCCGAGTAGGTCCATGGGACCAGTTGGTCGAAGCTGGTCAACTCTGAGAGGTCGAAGTCGCCTCGACGGGCCAAGGTCGCGAGATCGTCCGCGAACGCCTGCAGGCGTCCATGAATGTTCCTGGAACTGCGAAACTGCGCGCCCGGTGTGCTTTGCTCTTGCAGGAAGGTGCGCACCGTAGCGATCAGTCGCTCGGGTTTGCCTTCGTGCGCCCGCGCATCGAGGCCCGACAGATCGCTCAGCGTCTTCTTGTCCTGGTGGGCTTCCGCGGTCATGAACAGCATGCCGCGCAACGGTTGTCCCTTCCGATTTCTTGCATATCGAATCGCACCGTAAGCGAGCCCGCATTCGAACGGCATGTTGAAGCGAGGCAACTCTGCCGGAGATGACGGCACTCGGCTCAGATCGTGAATCGACAAGCGGCTCTCGCGAATCAATCGCACGATCTTGTCGAGACGAAGCTCGGTCCCGATCGGTTGCTCCGTCGCGATCCGGGCAAAGTATCCGCAGTCGTGGATCGTGAAGACGAGTGCGTGCAGAAGCGGCAGGAACGCCGCGTCGAACGGGCAGTTGACAAAGACGCTATCGGCAAACGGGCGCGCAGGCGCGACCGCGGCCATCACTTCCGACGCAAAGACGCGATCGATGCCGACAAACGCTCACGGGTTTGTTGGTCCGGTTCGACAGCCGGCGAGTACACCCTGTTGCCGTCGATCACGGTCAGCCGTGGAGCCGAGTCGCGCTTCGCGACGAGGCTTCCCGACTTCGCGTCACTCGATCGGCTCCGCTTCGCCACCTGGTGCGGCGCGTGAGCGACTCGAGAGGTTTTTTTTTCGGCTGGCATTGGCTGGAATTTATGCGGTTTCGGGACTGTAGGCGAACCTCAGATCTTCTTCACCAGCACCTGACTCATCCGCGACCAGTTGTACATCCGCTGCCGGTCCTTCGGCAGCACGTCAACGGTCGCGACCGTGAAGCCGCGCTTGAGGAACCAGTGCGCGGTGCGCGTCGTCAGCACGAACAGGCGCTCGATGCCGATCGCCCGCGCGCGCTGCTCGATGCGCTTCATCAGCTTCTCGCCGTCGCCCATCCCCTGCGCCTCGGGATCGACCGTGAGGCACGCGAGCTCGCCCATCTTCTCCTGCGGGAACGGGTAGAGCGCGGCGCAGCCGAACAGCCTGAGGTCGTGCTCGATCACGCTGAAGTTGTCGATCTCGCGCTCGATCCGCGTCCGTCCCCGCCGGACCAGCGTGCCGTCGTTCTCGAGCGGCTCGATCAGCTTGAGAATGCTGCCGACGTCGTCGATCGTCGCCTCGCGCAGCTCCTCGAGGTCGTCGTCGGCGATCATCGTGCCGACGCCGTCGTGCGTGAAGATCTCGAGCAGCGCGCCGCCGTCGAGCGCGAACGGCACGAGGTGCGCACGCGGCACGCCGTTCTTGATCGCGCGGAGCGCGTGCTTGAGGAAGAAGCCCATCGGCTCCGACAGCGTGCCGTCGGCCATCAGCTTCTCGGCGGCTTCCTCCGACAGCTCGCGGATCAGATGACCATCGGCATCGACGAGGCCGCGGCCGTCGGTGAGGAAGATCAGCTTCTCGGCGTGCAGCGCGGACGCGACGCTCGACGCGACGTCCTCCATGTCGAGGTTGAACGCCTCGCCGGTCGGCGAAAAACCGAGCGGCGACATCAGCACGACGGCCCGCGCGTTCAGCGCGAGCTCGATGACTTCGGCCGAGACCTTGCGGACGATGCCGGTGTGCTGGAAGTCGATGCCGTCGATCACGCCGAGCGGCCGCGCCGTGATGAAGTTGCCCGACATGACCTTGATGTCGGCGTTCGCCATCGGCGTGTTCGCGAGACCCTGCGAGAACGCCGCCTCGATGTCGAGGCGGATCTCGCCGTTCGCTTCCTTCGCGCACTCGAGCGCCGCGGTGTCCGTGATGCGGACGTCGTTGTGGAAGCGCGAGTCGACCTGCCGGATCCGCAGCTGTTCCTCGATCTGCGGCCGCGAGCCGTGCACGACGACGATGCGCATGCCGAGCGCGCGGAGCAGCGCGAGGTCTTCGCAGATGCGCGCGAGGCGCCCCGCGACGACCGCCTCGCCGCTGACCGCGACGACGAAGATCTTCCGCTTGAACGCGTGGACATACGGCGCGACGGCGCGGAACCACGCGACGAATTGCGCGCGGTAGAGGCTGTCGCCGAGCTCGCCGTCGAGCAGTGCATCGGTCTCGGGATGGCTCGCGATTTCGCCGTCGTCGTCGACGGCGTCGCCGGCGGGGGCGCGCCTCGGCGACGGGGCGGGCGCGGCGTCGCCGAGGGGACTGAAGGCGGCGCGCGCGCCCGGGCTGTTCATCGACTCATTATAATGACCGGTTAGCTCGGCTCGCACGGTCCGTGCGCCGCCGGCCGACCCGGCGTACCGCCTTCGCATTGTCCAGCACCCCAC
>CAXTDA010000124.1:0-9683 GCA_964242935.1 uncultured Burkholderiaceae bacterium
CTTCAACGTCGTGCTGTATCCCGAAGTCGCGGGCCAGGGCGCGCAATGGCTCACGCGCAACTTCGCGCAGCCGTCGACGAAGATCGTCCCGATCGGCGTCACCGCGACGCGCGAGTTCATCGCCGAGATCGCGGAGCTGGCCGGCATCGATCCGCCGCGCGACGCGGAGCAGGCCGACGCGTCGCGGTCGACCTGGTACGCGCGCTCGGTCGACTCGACCTATCTCACCGGAAAGCGGGTCTTCGTCTTCGGCGACGCGACCCACGCGATCGCCGCCGCGCGCGTCGCGACGCTCGAGTTCGGCTTTACCGTCGTCGGACTCGGCACGTACAGCCGCGAGTTCGCGCGCGACGTGCGGCAGGCGGCGACGCTGTACGGCGTCGAGGCGCTGATCACCGACGATTACCTCGATGTCGAGGCGAAGGTCGCCGAGTTGCAACCCGAGCTCGTGCTCGGCACGCAGATGGAACGCCACATCGCGAAGCGGCTCGGTATCCCGTGTGCGGTGATCTCTGCCCCGACCCACGTGCAGGACTTCCCGGCACGGCATGCGCCGCAGATGGGCTTCGAAGGCGCGAACGTCCTGTTCGACACGTGGATCCATCCGCTGATGATGGGTCTCGAGGAACACCTGATCGGCATGTTCCGCGGCGACTTCGAGTTCCACGAGGACGCCGCGCCCTCGCACCTCGGTGGCCGTCCGAAGCCCGCGGAACCCGTCGCGCCGGCGACCGCGGACGTCGCGGCGACGGCTCACGCCGTCGCGGACACGACGTGGGCCGCCGACGCCGAGCGTGAGCTGCAGAAGATTCCGTTCTTCGTGCGCGGCAAGGCCCGTCGCAACACCGAGCGCTACGCGATCGATCATCGCGTGCCGCTGATCACCGTCGAGACCCTCTACGATGCCAAGGCGCACTTCAGTCGCTGAGATCGTGCCCGCCCGGCCCGCCGCGGCGACAGCGGTCGCGCCGGTGCGCGTCGTCATCGTCACGATGGACACCCATCTCGCCGGCGCCGCCGAACGCGCGCATCGCGCACTTGGAGGATCGATCCCCGGCCTGACGCTGAGCGTGCACGCGGCCTGCGTGTGGGGCGACGATCCGGCCGCGCTCGAACGCTGCCGCGACGACATCGCGCGCGGCGACATCGTCGTCGCGACGATGCTGTTCATGGAAGACCACTTCAATCCGGTGATCGACGCGCTGCGCGCGCGCCGCGACGACTGCGACGCGATGGTCTGCGCGATGTCGGCCGCCGAAGTGATGAAGCTGACACGGATGGGCAAGTTCAGCATGGACGGCCAGGCGAGCGGCCCGATGGCGTTCCTAAAGCGCCTGCGCGGCAAGCCGGAAGCGACCAGCGACGCCCCGGGCGCCCGCGCGACGGCCGGCGCGAAGCAAATGCGGATGCTGCGGCGGCTGCCGAAGATCCTGCGCTTCATTCCCGGCACGGCCCAGGACGTGCGCGCCTACTTCATCACGCTGCAGTACTGGCTCGCCGGTTCCGAAGACAACATCGCGAACATGGTCCGCTTCCTCGTCGGGCGCTATGCGGCGGGGCCGCGGCAGGCGCTCCGCGGCGCGTTAAAGACGGTCGATCCGGTCGAATACCCGGAAGTCGGCGTCTACCACCCGCGGATGCGGCATGCGCTCGCGGTCGGCAAGCTCGCCGCGACGGTCGACGCGCTGCCCGCGGTCGCGACGACCGGGAAGCGCGGCACCGTCGGCCTGCTGCTGATGCGCTCGTACCTGCTCGCCGGCAACGCCGACCACTACGACGGCGTGATCACCGCGATGGAGGCGCGCGGCCTGCGCGTCATCCCGGCCTTCGCGACCGGCCTCGACTCGCGTCCCGCGATCGACGCCTTCTTCATCCGGAACGACCGGCCGGTGATCGACGCGCTGGTGTCGCTGACCGGCTTCTCGCTGGTCGGCGGCCCCGCCTACAACGACGCCAAGGCCGCCGAGGACATCCTCGCGAAGCTCGACGTGCCCTACCTGTCCGTCACGCCGGTCGAGTTCCAGACGCTCGACCAGTGGGGCGGATCGCCGCGCGGACTGCTGCCGGTCGAGGCGACGATGATGGTCGCGATCCCCGAGCTCGACGGCGCGACCGGATCGATGGTCTTCGGCGGACGCGGAAGCGCGACGCAGATCGCCTGCACCGGCTGCTCGCACGCGTGCCGCTTCACGAACATCGTCGACCGCCACGACATGCACACCTGCATCGAGCGCGCCGATGCGCTCGCGGCCCGCACCGGCCGCCTCGTCGACCTGCGGCGTTCGGAACGCGCCGAGCGGAAGGTCGCCGCGGTCGTCTTCAACTTCCCGCCGAACGCCGGCAACACCGGCACCGCCGCGTTCCTGTCGGTGTTCGAATCGCTGTTCAACACGATGGCCGCGATGCGCGACGCCGGCTACACGGTCGAGATGCCGGCGAGCGTCGACGCGCTCCGCGAGCGGGTGATCCACGGCAACGCGGACACGCATGGCGCGATGGCCAACGTCCACGCGCGGATCGCGACCGACGACCACGTGCGCCGCGAGAGGCACCTGAAGGAGATCGAGGCGCAATGGGGTCCGGCGCCGGGCAAGCAGCAGAGCAACGGCAGCGGCCTGTTCGTGCTCGGCGAGCGCTTCGGCAACGTCTTCGTCGGCATCCAGCCGGGCTTCGGCTACGAAGGCGATCCGATGCGCCTGCTGTTCGAGAAGGGCTTCGCGCCGACCCACGCGTTCTCCGCGTTCTACCGCTGGATCCGCGAGGACTTCAAGGCCGACGCGGTGCTGCACTTCGGGACCCACGGCGCGCTCGAGTTCATGCCGGGCAAGCAGAACGGCATGTCGTCCGCCTGCTGGCCCGACCGCCTGATCGGCGACCTGCCGAACTTCTACCTGTACGCGTCCAACAACCCGTCCGAAGGGACGATCGCGAAGCGGCGGGCCGCCGCGACCCTGATCAGCTACCTGACGCCGCCGGTGGCGCAGGCCGGGCTCTACAAGAACCTCGTCGAGCTGAAGGAGGCTCTCGATCGCTTCCGCGGTCTCGAGCCGGAGGCACGCGACGAACGCCGCGAGCTCGCGTCGATGATCCAGGCGCAGGCCGCCGCGCTCGACCTCTGCGACGCGAAGCCCGTCTGGCAGGACGACCGCGAGGCGCGGGTCGTGCGCCTCACGGAAGCGGTGCTCGAGCTCGAATACACGCTGATCCCTTACGGGCTGCACGTCGTCGGACGGGCGCCGACGGCGACGGAGCGGGTCGACCTGCTGATGTCGTATGCCGACGCGTCGCACGGCGCGCGGCCGGGCCGCGAGCTGCTGACCGCACTGGTGTCGGGGTCGACCGTCGAGGCCGCGCTGGCCGCGGTCGGACACGACGGCGACGACGCGACGCACGCGCTGCTGACCGATCTGCGGCGCATCGACGGGCTGATCGCGGAGGATCACGAGCTCGACGGCATCGTGCATGCGCTCGACGGCCGCTTCATCCGCCCGGCGCCCGGCGGCGACCTGTTGCGCACCCCGGCGATCCTGCCGACCGGCCGCAACCTGCACGGCTTCGATCCGTTCCGCATCCCGAGCGCGTATGCAGTCAAGGACGGCGCGCGGCAGGCGCAGCGCCTGCTCGACCGGCATCTCGAAGACGGCCACGCGTTCCCCGAATCGATCGCGCTCGTGCTGTGGGGCACCGACAACCTGAAGAGCGAAGGTGGCCCGATCGCGCAGGCCCTCGCGCTGATCGGCGCAGTCCCGCGCTTCGACAGCTACGGCCGTCTGGCCGGCGCCGAGCTGGTCGCGCTCGAGGCGCTCGGCCGGCCGCGGATCGACGTCGTCATCACGCTGTCCGGCATCTTCCGCGACCTGCTGCCGCTGCAGATCAAGCTGCTCGCCGAGGCCGCATTCCTCGCGGCGTCGGCCGACGAGCCGGTCGAGCGCAACTTCGTCCGCAAGCACGCGCTCACGTTCCAGGCCGAGCACGGCGGCGACCTGGAGACGGCGTCGCTCCGCGTGTTCGGCAATGCCGAGGGGGCCTACGGATCGAACGTCAACAGCCTGATCGACAACAGCCGCTGGGACGACGAGGACGAGCTCGCCGAGACCTGGTCGCGCCGGAAGGGCTTCGCGTACGGCCGCGCCGGGCGTCCGGTGCAACAAGCGGCGCTGCTGAAGAGCGTCCTTGCCGGCGTGCAGCTCGCGTACCAGAACCTCGACTCGGTCGAGCTCGGCGTCACCACCATCGACACGTACTTCGACACGCTCGGCGGCATCAGCCGCGCGATCAAGCGGGCCAAGGGCCGCGACGCGGAGGTCGCGCCGGTCTATATCGGCGACCAGACGCACGATGCCGCCGGCACAGTCCGCACGCTGAGCGAACAGGTCGCGCTCGAGACCCGCACGCGGATGCTGAATCCGAAGTGGTACGAGGGGATGCTCGAACACGGCTACGAGGGCGTGCGCCAGATCGAGGTCCACGTGACGAACACGATGGGCTGGTCCGCGACGACCGGCCAGGTCCAGCCGTGGGTCTACCAGCAGCTGAGCGAGACGTTCATGCTCGACCCCGCGATGCGCGACCGGCTCGCGAAGCTGAACCCGACCGCCTCGGCGCGCGTGGCCAACCGGCTGCTCGAAGCGTCCGACCGCAATTTCTGGAAGCCGGACGCGAAGGTACTCGAAGCCCTGCGTCGCGCCGGTGAGGAACTGGAAGACCGCCTCGAAGGCGTATTTGCGGACGCGACTTCGACGGCGCGCTCGACCACCCCCGAAGGAGCACCCGCATGATGTCGACAGCGATCGAATTTCCCGAATTGAAGCGCAGCGTCGCCCGCCAGGCCGCGCGTGCCGACGGCGAGGGCAGCGTGCAGGTGCAGCTCGACCCGAACCTGAAGATCGGCAACGCGAAGGTGTTCGCGATCTACGGCAAGGGCGGCATCGGCAAGAGCACGACGTCGTCGAACCTGTCGGTCGCGTTCAGCAAGCTCGGCAAGCGCGTGCTGCAGATCGGCTGCGATCCGAAGCACGACTCGACGTTCACGCTGACGAAGAAGCTGATGCCGACGGTGATCGACGTGCTCGAGTCGGTCGACTTCCACGCCGAGGAGCTGCGCGTCGAGGACTTCGTGTTCACCGGCTACAACGGCGTGATGTGCGTCGAGGCGGGCGGGCCGCCGGCCGGCACCGGCTGCGGCGGGTACGTGGTCGGGCAGACCGTCAAGCTGCTGAAGGAACACCACCTGCTCGAGGAGACCGACGTCGTGATCTTCGACGTGCTCGGCGACGTGGTGTGCGGCGGCTTCGCGGCGCCGTTGCAGCATGCGGACCGCGCACTGATCGTGACGGCGAACGACTTCGACTCGATCTTCGCGATGAACCGCATCGTGCAGGCCATCGGCGCGAAGGCGAAGAACTACAACGTGCGGCTCGGCGGCGTGATCGCGAACCGCAGCGCCGCGACCGATCAGATCGACAAGTTCAACACGCAGATCGGCCTCAAGACGATGGCGCACTTCCCCGACCTCGACGTGATCCGTCGCAGCCGGCTCAAGAAGTCGACGCTGTTCGAGATGGAGTACTCGCCCGAGCTCGAGGCGGTGCAGAAGGAATACCTGCGGCTCGCGGCATCGCTGTGGCTCGGCACCGAGCCGCTGCTCTGCCAGCCGATGAAGGACCGGGACATCTTCGATCTGCTGGGGTTCGATTGATGGATTTCTTTCGTCGTTCCCGCGGGACGACGAAGAGGAGAGCGGAGCAATGACGACCACCTACCTCCAGCGCCGCGATCGCATCGAGACCTACTTCGATCGCACCGCTGCCGACACTTGGGCGCGCCTCACCTCCACCGCGCCGGTGAGCGGCATCCGCGCGACGGTTCGTGCGGGGCGCGACCGGATGCGCGCGACGCTGCTGTCGTGCCTTCCGGACGACCTCCGCGGCCGCCGCGTCCTCGACGCGGGCTGCGGCACCGGGGCGCTCGCCGTCGAAGCCGCGCGTCGCGGCGCCGCGGTCGTCGCGATCGACCTGTCGCCGACGCTGGTCCAGCTCGCGCGCGAACGGCTGCCGCACGACCTGCGTTCGGGGCAGGCCGGCTCGGTCGACTTCCGGTCGGGCGACATGCTCGACGCAGCGCTCGGTTCGTTCGATCACGTCGTCTGCATGGACTCGCTGATCCACTACCGGTCGAGCGACATCGTCGACGCGCTGGCGCGCCTCGCGGACCGCACGTCGCAGTCGATCGCGTTCACGTTCGCCCCGAGCAATCCGCTGCTGGCGACGATGATCACCGTCGGCAAGCTGTTCCCGCGACGCGATCGCGCGCCGTTCATCGAGCCGGTCGCCGAGGCGAAGCTGCGGTCGCGGATCGGCGCGGCGCCCGCGCTCGCGGCCTGGCAGGCGGGCCGCACGACGCGCATCGCGAGCGGCTTCTACACGTCGCAGGCGATGGAGCTGGTCCGCCGATGAACCGCGCAGTCGGCCGCGTCTCGCGCCTCTGGACCCGGCTCGGCCCGGAGTTCCTCCCGTTCGCCGATGCGGCGAGCGAGGCGCTGCCGCTGTCGCGCCTGCTGCGGCTGTCGTTGTTCCAGGTCTCGGTCGGGATGGCGACCGTGCTGCTGATCGGCACGCTGAACCGCGTGATGATCGTCGAGCTCGGCATGTCGGCCTGGCTGGTGTCGCTGATGGTCGGCTTGCCGCTCGTCTTCGCCCCGTTCCGCGCGCTGATCGGCTTCCGGTCCGACACGCATCGTTCGCTGCTCGGCTGGAAGCGCGTTCCGTACATCTGGATGGGCACGATGATCCAGTTCGGCGGCCTCGCGATCATGCCGTTCGCGCTGATCCTGATGTCCGGCGACACGCGCGGACCCGCGTGGCTCGGCGACGGCGCGGCCGCCCTCGCCTTCCTGCTGGTCGGCGCCGGACTGCAGGTCACGCAGACGGCGGGACTCGCGCTCGCGACCGACCTCGCACCGCCGGAGACCCGGCCGCGCGTCGTCGCGCTGATGTACGTGGCGCTGCTCGCCGGCATGGTGACCTGCGGCCTGGTGTTCGGCGCGTTGCTGACCGACTTCAGCGAGTTGAAGCTGATCCAGGTCGTGCAGGGCGCCGCGATGCTGACGATGGGGCTCAACATCTTTGCGCTGTGGAAGCAGGAGCCGCGCGCGCCGTCGAACTTCGCGAAGAGCGCGCCGCGGCCGTCGTTCCGTGCCACGTGGCAGCGTTTCGCCGCGCACGGCAAGGCGCGCCGCTTCATGGTCGCGGTCGGCATCGGGACCGTCGCCTTCAACATGCAGGACATCATCCTCGAGCCGTACGGCGGCGAGATCCTGCATCTGGGCGTCAGTGCGACGACGACGCTGACCGCGTTGATGGCGATCGGTGCGCTCGTCGCGTTCGGGTGGTCGGCCCGCGCGCTGACGCGCGGCGGCGACCCGCATCGCATCGCCGCGTACGGCGCGCTCGCGGGTCTGGTCGCGTTCTCCGCGGTGATCTTCGCCGAGCCGCTCGCGTCGCCGAACCTGTTCCGCCTCGGCGCGATGCTGATCGGCTTCGGCGGCGGCTTGTTCTCGGTCGGCACGCTGACCGCGGCGATGAATCTCGAGGCGGGCGGCCTGAACGGCCTGGCGCTCGGCGCGTGGGGCGCGGTCCAGGCGACCTGCGCGGGCCTCGCGATCGGCTGCGGCGGCGCGATGCGCGACATCGTCTCGGCGATGGCCGAGCACGGCCTGCTCGGCACCGCGCTGATGCGCCCGGCGACCGGCTACAGCTTCGTCTATCACATCGAGTTGTACCTGCTGTTCGCGACGCTGATCGCCCTCGGACCGCTGGTCGGCCGGCGCGATGCGGCGTCCGCTTCGAAGGCGGCGTCGGCGGGCCAGGGCAGGCCTGGTACGGCGGCGCCTGCCGAGTCGTTCCACTAGACGGTATCAGGAGGTCGTCATGCAGAGCGGTGCCATCACGCAGTACATCGATGTCGCGCAGATCGTGCTCTACGCGTTCTGGATCTTCTTCGCCGGCCTGATCTTCTATCTCCATCGCGAGAACAAGCGCGAGGGCTACCCGCTCGAGACCGAAGGCAAGGGACGGGTGATCGCGCAGGGCTTCCCGGCGATCCCGACGCCGAAGAGCTACCTGCTGCGAAGCGGCCAGGTCGTGATGACGCCGGACCCGCAGCGCGACGACCGGCGCAACCTCGACGCCGTGGCGTTCGCCGGACACCTCGGCTCCCCGCTGGTCCCGAACGGGAATCCGATGCTCGCCGGCATCGGTCCCGGCTCGTACGCGATGCGGCCGGACGTGCCGGACCTCACCGTCGACGACCGCCCGCGCATCGTGCCGCTCCGCATCGCGAGCAGCATGTCGATCGACGGCGACGACACCGATCCGCGCGGGCTGCAGGTGATCGGCACGGACGGTCGCGTCGCGGGCATCGTGACCGACCTGTGGGTCGATCGCTCCGAGGCCCTGTTCCGCTACCTCGAGGTCCAGCTCGCCGGCTCGACGGCCGCGGGTCCGGTCCTGCTGCCGCTGGGCTTCGCGCGGATCAAGGCGCGCTTCGTGCAGGTCGACTCGATCACGGGCGCGCAGTTCGCCGACGTGCCGCGCACGAAGGCTCCGGACCAGATCACCATGCTCGAGGAGGAGCGGGTGATGGCGTATTACGGCGCCGGCACGCTGTACGCGACGCAGGATCGCGCGGAGCCGCTGCTGTGAGGGCCGTCGTCCGCGCTGCAGTCGGCGAACCGGCGCGCGTCGAGTTCCACGCGGTGCACCGCCACACCACGCACGAGCACGAACACGAGTTCGAGTCGGCGCCCGGCCTGCCGGAGCCGCTGCCGGCCGGCGAACGCGTCCTCTGGCAGGGCGCGCCGGACTGGAAGATGCTCGCCCGCGAGTGCTTCCACGTCCGGAAGCTCGCCGTGTACTTCGCGATCCTGGTCGCTTGGCGCGTCGCGACGCTGGTCGGCTCCGGCGCCGCCGCCGTCGAGGTCCTGGTCGGCGCGACGGTCGCGGTCGCGCTGGCGGCGACCGCGCTCGGACTCGCGCTGCTGATGGCGTGGATGTCGGCGCGGACGACGCTGTACACGATCACCGATCGGCGCGTCGTGATGCGCGTCGGCATCGTGCTCAGCGTGACGTTCAACCTGCCGTTCACGCAGATCGAGTCGGCGGGCCTGCACGGTCTTCCGGCCGATCACGGCGACATCGCGCTCGCGCTGTCGGCCGAGAACCGCATCGCCTATCCGCATCTGTGGCCGCACGTGCGGCCGTGGCACGTCGCACGGACCCAGCCGAGCCTCCGCGCCATCCCGGATGCCGCGGACGTCGCACAGCGCCTGACCGCCGCGTGGCGCGCCGTGCGGCGCGCCGCGGCGGCACCGGCCGTCGCACTTCGCGGCGTGGCGACGCTGCGTACGGTACCGAACACGGCGTCGATGCATGCGGCCGACGCCGCGCAGGCCGCGTGATGAGCGCGGCCGGACACGCGATGGACCCCTCGGCCGACGCTTCGGCGTCGCTGCGGCTGCCGATTGTCGCGTTCGGCGGCCTCGTGATCGCGTCGATCGTCGGGGTCGCCGCGGTGCGGCTGTCCGGGATGCCGATCAGCCAGCCGGACGCACCGGTGTCGATGTCGCGCTCGCTGCAGTTCGAGGACCGCAGCGACGGCGGCATCGACGTCGTCGACGCCAGGAC
>CAXTDA010000125.1:0-9646 GCA_964242935.1 uncultured Burkholderiaceae bacterium
CGGTAGGCGCCGCCTCGTCGCCGCCTACCGTCATCGCTTCGGCGCCGCGAGGCGCAGCGGGGTTGCCGATGGGCTTGCCGACCGACCAGGTGAATGCCATGACTTCCTTTCGAGGAACGCGGGGCGCACCGACGACGGACGGCACCGGCCCTTCGTCCGTGCATCGGCAGATTCGCCGCGAACTGAAGCCCCGCGTGAAGCGCCTCGAGGGGTGCGACGAAGGCCATGCGCCACCACGCGCGGTGCGGCGACCCCGTCAGGCACGCGCGATGTCGACGAAGCGCTCGTCGGCCGTCAACGCCGCCAGGTCCAGCTCCTGCCAGACGACGTCCTGCGAATCGACCCGCGACGCGCGCGTCCACGGCCCGAACAGCGCGGCGACCGGCGCGGTCGACGGCGGGACGCCGGGCGACGCGTCCGCAGCCTGGGCCGTGAGGTCGGCGGCGCTGCGCAGCCCGAGCATCCGCGAGATCAGGATCCCGACCGAGAAGCGCAGGTCGCTCGAGAACGTCAGGACGCGGCTGTCCTTGTCGAGCGGCGTCGGCGGGCCGCCGGCGTAGAGCGACAGGTCGACGATGCCGATCAGGTTGCCGCGCACGTTGGCGAGGCCGCGGTACCACGGCTTCGTCAGCGGGACCGGCGCGATGTCGGGTACGGCGAGGATCTCGCCGGCATCGGCGAGATCGATCAACAACCGGTGGGGGCCGATCTGGAGGCCGAGGCGATTGATCGCGAGCGGCGCGGTCTGGGCGCGTCGCAGCTTCTCCGACAGGGCGCTCTGGAACTCGCGCAGGCGCTCGCGACGCGCGAGCGAAGCCGGTTGCGTCGTCGCCCGGGCGGGTTTCCGCGCGCCGGTGGACGACCCGTCGCGCGGGCCGGCCGGCGGCACCGTGCGCAGAGGGCTCGGCGAGTCGGCCATGTCAGACCTCGCAGGCGCGGATCTTCGTCAGCAGGTCTTTCGGATCGACCGGCTTGACGACGTAGTCGCGCGCACCCTGCTTCATCCCCCAGTAGCGATCGGTCTCCTGGCTCTTGCTCGTGCAGATGATGATCGGGATGTGCGCGGTGCCCGGGTCGCGGCTGATCGTGCGCGTGACCTGGAAACCGTTCTGCCCCGGCATCACGACGTCCATCAGGATCAGGTCGGGTTGCTCGCTCTTCGCCATCGTCACCGCCTCGGCGCCGCTCTCGGCGGTGACGACCTCGTAGCCGTTCTTGCTGAGCAGCTCGGCGAAGAAGAAGCGTTCGGTCGCGGAGTCGTCGACGACGAGGATCTTGTGCAGGGGCATGGCGTTCTCGAATGGACCGCGGTCACCCGCGTGGTTGACCGCGTGGTCGGCTGTGCGCTCGGCCGCAATGCGCGGACCGGACGCCGATTCTCATGTCACGGTGCGTCGCGCGTGCGCGTCGACCGTCTTCAGGAGACTGTCCTTCGTGAACGGCTTCGTCAGGTATTCGTCGGAGCCCACCATGCGACCGCGCGCACGGTCGAACAGGCCGTCCTTGCTCGACAGCATCACGACGGGCGTCGCGTGGAAGCGGGTGCTCTTCTTGATCAGCGAGCAGGTCTGGTAGCCGTCGAGCCGCGGCATCAGGATGTCGCAGAAGATCAGGTCGGGCTGGTGGTCGTTGACCTTCGCGAGCGCATCGAAGCCGTCCTCGGCGAGGATCACCTGGCAGCCGGCCTGGAGCAGAAAGATCTCGGCGCTGCGGCGGATCGTGCTGCTGTCGTCGATGACCATGACCTTCAATCCCGCGATGTCGCCGATGGTGGTCATGATTCCCTTTCGTGGCGTTCCGCGGCTCGCGCGCGTCGCAACCGGCCATGCGAACCGCTCGTCGCGATATACCGTGCGGCGGCACCCGGTGCAAGGGCCGGATGCACGGCTGGACCGATGGTGTTCCCGAAGCGCCGAACGTCCGTACGGCGGCGCACCGAGTGCAGGTTCGATCGATTGTAGCCGCAGACGGATGGCCGTCCGATCGAATGAAATCGTGCGGGATCAGGGCTCGTTGCGCATCGGCAACGTCGCTTAGGTCAAAGCTCTAAGCCCGGGGCGCGATCGTCCGGGTCGCTATTCCTAGACCGTTTCGTGCCGCCAGGGAGCCGCGGAGAGCGACAGCGACGCTAGTCCATCAGACCTCGATCATCTCGAAGTCTTCCTTCCGCGCGCCACATTCGGGACAGGTCCAGTTCATCGGGATATCGGCCCACAGGGTCCCCGGTGCGATGCCTTCTTCCGGCGCACCCGCCGCTTCGTCGTAGATCCAGCCGCAGATCAGGCACATCCAGGTCTTCATCGTGGGGTCGCAAGAGTCGGGGAAGGAAGCGTCGGTGGAGCCGCGAAGCGTAGAATGCGCCGCTCGCCGGGGGGGCGCGACGCGCCATGGCGGCGTTGCTTCCGCGGCGGAGTTTAGCGTGCCGCGCCTCCCGGTCCGGCTTCGGTCGGCTTACTTCTTCGACAGCCCGCATGGCTTCGCCGCTTCCCATCGTGATGACGTTCTCGGCCTGCGATCCGACGGGCGGCGCCGGCCTGCAGGCCGACCTCCTGACGATCACGAGCATGGGTTGCCATGCCGCGACGATCGTCACCGGCTACACGGTCCAGGACACCGCGGGGGTCGAGGACTTCGTCGCGGTCGATGCCGACCACGTCGACGACCAGGCCCGCACGATCCTCGAGGACATGCCGATCGCCGCGTTCAAGATCGGCGTGCTCGGCGACGTGGAGACGGTGGCCGCCATCGCCGAGATCGTGTCGGACTACCCGGACCTGCCGGTGATCCTCGACCCGGTGCTCGCGAGCGGCCGCGGCGACGTCTTCGCCGACGACGAGACGCTGCACGCGATCCGCGAGCTGCTGATTCCGCAGGTGACGCTGATCACGCCGAACAGCTACGAGGCGCGGCGCCTCGCGGCGCTCGACGACGGCGGCGATTCCGACGAATCCGGCAAGCCGGCGATCGCGCTCGAGGCAGCAGCCGCGAAACTGATCGGCTGGGGGATCGAGTTCGTGCTGATCACCGGCACGCACGAGAACACGACCGACGTCGTCAACGTCCTCTACGGCGAGGAAGGCGATGCGACGGTGACGATCCGCAGCGACGCGTGGAAGCGGCTGCCGGGCTCGTATCACGGCTCCGGCTGCACGCTCGCATCGGCGATCGCGTCGCTGCTCGCAGGCGGCGTCGACCTCGAGGACGCGGTCCGCGAGGCGCAGGAATACACGTGGCAAACGCTGAACGGGGGTTTTCGCCCGGGCATGGGCCAGTTCATCCCCGACCGCTTCTTCTGGGCGCGCCGTCCGCACGGCTTCCGGCTGCAGGGCGGCGAGATCGCCGTCGGCGGCGTTCGGTGAGCGGGTCCGCGGTCAGTCGGCCGGTCGCGGGCCTCTACGGCGTCACGCCGGACCTGGTCGATACCGACCGCCTCGAGGCGCTGGTCGACGCGGCGCTCGGCGGCGGCGCGCGACTGATCCAGTACCGCAACAAGGCCGCGAATGCGACGCTGCGGGCCGCGCAGGCCGCCCGCCTCGCCGTCGTGTGCGCGCGCCACGGCCGTCCGCTGATCGTCAACGACCACGTCGAGCTCGCGCTGTCGATTCCCGGTGCGGGGCTGCACGTCGGCGCCGACGACTTTCCGGACTTCGCCGCGCTGCGCGCGATCCGCGAGCGCCTCGGCGACGCCCGGCTGCTCGGCGTGTCGTGCTATCGCAGCGTCGACCAGGCACGGCGCGCGGTCGCGGCCGGCGCCGACCACGTCGCGTTCGGCAGCGTCTTCGTGTCGCCGCCCAAGCCGCCCGCGCCGCCCGCTGCGCTCGAAACGTTCGGCCAGGCGCGTGCGTTCGCCGACGAACACGGCATCGCGCTGGTCGGGATCGGCGGCATCACGCGCGACAACCTGCCGTCGCTGATCGCCGCGGGTGCCGATGCGGCCGCGGTCATCAGCGACCTCTTCGACGCCGGCGATCCGGAGGCCGTCCGCCGCCGCGCGCAGGCGCTCGCGTCGGCGTTCGACGGCGCCGCTCACCCGCTCTCCACAGTCCCCCGATGACCGAATCCCGCAACGACCAGCTGTTCGCCCGCGCGTCCCGGACCACCCCGGGCGGCGTCAACTCGCCGGTCCGCGCGTTTCGCCAGGTCGGCGGCGTCCCCCGCTTCGTCGAACGGGCCGAAGGCCCCTGCTTCTGGGACGCCGACGGCACCCGCTACATCGACTACATCGGCAGCTGGGGACCGGCGATCCTCGGGCACGCGCATCCGGCCGTGGTCCGCGCCGTGCAGGACGCCGCGACGCGCGGCCTGTCGTTCGGCACGCCGACCGAAGGCGAGATCGAGATGGCCGAAGTGTTGTGCAAGCTCGTCCCGTCGATGGAGCAGGTGCGGCTGGTGTCGTCGGGCACCGAGGCGGCGATGAGCGCGATCCGGCTCGCCCGCGGCGCGACCGGGCGCCCGAAGCTGATCAAGTTCGACGGCTGCTACCACGGCCACGCCGACAGCCTGCTGGTCAAGGCGGGGTCGGGGATGCTGACGTTCAACACGCCGAGCTCGGCCGGCGTGCCGCCCGAGATCACGCAGCACACGATCGTGCTCGACTTCAACGACTGCGACCAGCTCGAGGCGGCCTTCGCGCTGCACGGCACCGCGATCGCGTGCATCGTCGTCGAGCCGATCGCGGGCAACATGAACCTGGTGCGCTCGACCCCCGAATTCGTCGCTTGCATGAAGTCGCTCTGCGAGCGTCACGGGGCGCTGCTGGTGTTCGACGAGGTGATGAGCGGCTTTCGGGTCGCGCTCGGCGGCGCGCAGTCGATCTACGGCGTGGCGCCCGACCTGACCGTGCTCGGCAAGGTCATCGGCGGCGGCATGCCGGTCGCCGCGTTCGGCGGGCGGCGCGACCTGATGCGCCACCTGTCGCCGGAGGGCGGCGTCTACCAGGCGGGCACCCTGTCGGGCAATCCGGTCGCGGTCGCCTCGGGCCTCGCGACGCTCGCCGAGGTGTCGGCGCCGGGCTTCCACGAACGGCTGGGAGCGAGCACGCGACGGCTCGCCGACGGGCTGACGCGCACCGCGCACGACGCCGGCATCGCGTTCAGCAGCGACGCCGTCGGCGGCATGTTCGGCTTCTACTTCAGCGCGACGCCGCCGACCGCGCTCGCGCACGTCGGCGCGTCCGACATCGACCGCTTCAAGTGCTTCTTCCACGCGATGCTCGACCGCGGCGTCTATTTCGCGCCGTCGGCGTACGAGGCCGGCTTCGTGTCGATCGCGCACGACGACGCGACGATCGACGCGACGCTCGATGCGGCGCGCGACGTGTTCGCGATGCTGGCCTGAGTCGCCGTTCAGCGTTTCATCAGGGACTGCGAGCCATGCGCCTGTCGTTGCGGTTCCTCGTCCCGCTCTTCGTCGCGCTCGCGGCCCTCGCCTACTTCGTCGTGCCGCAGGTCGATGCGCTGACCGTGCGCTGGTTCGTCCGCGACCTCGACTCACGGGCGCAGCTCGCCGCGACGCCGCTCGCCGCGCAGCTCGCCGACCTGGTGACGCAACGCGCCCAGGGCCGCATCACGGCGCTGCTGAACGGCGTGACGCAGAACGAGCGCCTGTACGCCATCGCCTATTGCGACACCGACGACCGGATCGCCTACCGGAGCGCGAACCTCCCGCCCGCGGTCGGTTGCGTCGCCGGCGCCGCGGAGCAGCACCTCGGTCGCGCGACCGGCGACGTGTCGGGCTCGATCGTCAAGCTGCCGAAAGGGTCGCTGCACGTGGCGCGGATCGCGGTGCCGACCGCCGACGGCGCGTCGGGCAAGCTCGTGATGGTGTCCGACATGAGCTTCATCGAGAGCCGCAGCGAGGACACGCGGAAGTACACGCTGCTGCTGTTCCTGGTGCTCGGCGTCGTCACATCGCTGGTCACGGTGCTGGTCGCGCATCTGTCGTGGCGCGGCTGGATCGCCGGCGTGCGCGCGATGCTGCGCGGCGAGGGGGTGCTGCGGCCGTTCAGCAGCGTCGACGGGCTGCCGAACCGGGGTCCCGGGGTCGACAGCGATGCCGCCGGCTTCGACCCCGAGCTGCGACCGCTGATGGCGGATCTGCGCGGCATCCTGCGCGAGGTCGACGAGGAGCGTCGCCTGCGCGACGTGGCCGGCGACGGTGGCGGCGAATGGACCCCCGAACGCCTGAAGCGCCTGCTGACCGAGCACCTGGCGGACGACGAGATCATCGTCGTGTCGAACCGCGAGCCGTACATCCACGTCCGCAACGACAACGGCATCGAGGTGCAGTGCCCGGCGAGCGGGCTCGTCACCGCGGTCGAGCCGGTGATGCGCGCGTGCTCGGGCACCTGGATCGCGCACGGTGCCGGCTCGGCCGATCGCGAGACGGTCGACGCGAAGGATCGCGTCATGGTGCCGCCGAGCGACCCGTCGTACACGCTCAGGCGCATCTGGCTGTCGCAGGAGGAGGAGGATGGCTATTACTACGGCTTCGCGAACGAGGGGTTGTGGCCGCTCTGCCACATCGCTCACGTCCGCCCCGTGTTCCGGAGCGCCGACTGGAAGCAGTACGTCGCGGTCAACCGCCGCTTCGCCGATGCCGTCGTCGCCGAGGCACGCACCGAGAATCCCGTCGTGCTGGTCCAGGACTACCACTTCGCGCTGCTGCCGCGGCTGGTCCGCGACCGGTTGCCGCACGCGACAATCATCACGTTCTGGCACATTCCCTGGCCGAATCCCGAGTCGTTCGGCATCTGTCCGTGGCGGACCGAGCTGATCGAAGGCCTGCTCGGCAGCACGATCCTGGGGTTCCATACCCGGTACCAGGCGAAGAACTTCGTCGAGACCGCCGACCGCTTCCTCGAGACGCGGATCGAGCACGAGACGTCGCAGATCTCGTACGGCGGGGTGCGCACGCAGGTCGAGAGCTATCCGATCTCGATCGACTGGCCGGACGCGCCGTCGCTCGAGAAGGACGTCGACGAGTGCCGCCGCGAGGTCCGCGAACGCCTGGGCCTGCCGGCGGTGCAGATGGTCGGGCTCGGCGTCGACCGGCTCGATTACACGAAGGGCATCCTGGAACGCTTCAGCGCGGTCGAGGCGATGCTCGAACGGCATCCGGAGATGATCGGGCGCTTCACGTTCGTGCAGATCGCCGCGCCGTCGCGTTCGGCGCTCGAGGAGTATCAGAACTTCGAGGCGCGCGTGCGAGCGGAGGCGCTTCGCATCAACCGGCGCTTCGCCCGGGCGCCGGCGGGCCGGTCGCCGGCCGAGGCGCCGAGCGCCATCGCCCTCCTGATCGAGCATCACGACAAGCAGTCGGTCTTCACGCACTACCGGGCCTGCGACGTCTGCGTCGTGACCAGCCTGCACGACGGGATGAACCTGGTCGCGAAGGAGTTCGTCGCCGCGCGCGACGACGAGCAGGGGGTGCTGATCCTGTCGGCGTTCGCCGGCGCGTCGCGCGAGCTGCGCGAGGCGCTGATCGTCAACCCGTACCACGTCGAGCACACGGCGGACATGATCCACGCCGGGCTGACGATGCCGCCGGCCGAGCAACGCGAACGGATGCGTGCGCTCCGGGCGATGGTGCGCGACAACAACGTGTTCCGCTGGGCCGCGCGGATGCTGCTCGACGCGTCTCGGGTGCGGCACCGCGAGCGGATCCGGGCGCGCATCGCCGAGCATCACAGCGACGCGGAGGACCGCGGACGCTGGCGCGGCAAGGCCGCCGCGTGATCGACCTGTTCGGCGACGACGGCCGGGCGGCGCTCGAACGACTCGCCCGACTACGGACGCTGTACGCGTTCGACTTCGACGGCACGCTGGCGCCGATCGTCGAGCGGCCCGACGATGCCGTCGCGCCCGCGACCACCGTCGCGCTGCTGTCGCGACTCGCGTCGCGGGTGCCGACGGCGATCGTGACCGGGCGCAGCATCGACGACGCCCGGAAGCGCCTCGCGTTCGCGCCGCGGCACCTGGTCGGCAATCACGGTGCCGAAGGCGTCCCGGGCGATGCCGATCCGTCGGCCGACGAGGCGCATCGCCGGGTCGCTCGGGCCTGGCTCGCGCAATGGCCCGCCGCGATCGGGCCCGATGCCGTTCGATCGGGAATCGTCGTCGAAGCGAAGGACTACTCGCTGTCGATCCATTACCGGCAAGCCGGCGACCACGACGCGGCCCGCCGGGCCATCGCCGCCGCGGTCGCGCGCCTCGCGCCAGCACCGCGCGTCATCGGCGGCAAGTGCGTGTTCAACCTGCTGCCCGCGGCGTCGACGGACAAGGGCCGTGCGCTGCGTGCGCTGGTGCGCTTCGAAGCCTGCGAGGCCGCCTTCTTCATCGGCGACGACCTGACCGACGAGGTCGCGTTCGAGGCCGCTCCGGCATCGTGGGTCACGGTCCGCGTGGGCTGCGACGTGCAGAGCGCGGCACGCTACTGCGTCGCGGCGCAGGCGGACGTCGACCGCTGCCTCGAAGCGCTGGTCGCGGCCGTGCAGGAGGAAGCGCCCGGCACCCGATGAATCAGAACACGCGCCCGACCACCACGGTAAACCCGGCGAAGGCCTGCCAGGTCGGGGATGCGCGGTTGAGGCCGCGAGCGGCACCGACATCCACGACGAAGTCGCGGCGGATCGCCCAGGCGAGCGCGCCCAGCACCTGCGCCGTTCCGGCAGCGCCGCGCTGACGGGCACCGGCGATCTCGCCCTCCAGGGTCAGTTCGTCGGCGAGCGGATGCGACAGCGCGATCGCGCCGAGCGTCTGCAGCCGCGATCGTGCGGCCTGTCGAGCGCCGAGCCGCGTGTTGACGACATTGACGTCGGCATGCCACGCACCGAAGTCGGCGCTGTAGATCCCGTTCAGCGACCAGTCGGTCCGACCGCTGCCGATATCCAGACCGTGGCGTGCCGTGGCGTACAGGACGCCGGCCTCGATGCCGAAGGCCGACGCGCCGTCGATCGCGAAACGCCGCTTCGCGACGAGCCCGGTGTCGCCGCCGCCGGTGAGGCGCTGCCCGTCGGCGGCGGCGTCATGCGCCAGTGCCTCACCGGCGATCCGGACTCCCCAGTCGTCGGTGAAGGCGAGCTTCAACGCATAGGGGACGCCCGCGCGACGGACTTCGCCGTCGTCGACGTGCAACTCACGGACGAACGACGTGCCGATCTCGGCCTCGAGCCATCCGGGCGCGGACAGCGTGGCCGGGGTCGAGACGGTGGGCCGGTACGGCGTGGCGGCCGGACGGTCGTCGTCCGCCGCCGCAGCGACGCCGGCGAGGAACGACCCGGCGACGACGATCGCCGCGACGGCGACCGGCGAACGCATCGACGGTTCGCCGTCGCCGCCGTCAGGGCGTCGGGCCGCCGACGCGGCGGCCGACCGGCGGCCGGGTCGGCGTCCCTTCGCGGCGCGTCAGCCACAGTTCCCACAGCTTGTAGCCGACCGTCGCGGCGCCACCCCACTTCGTCGCCGCCTTCAGGATCGGCAGCTTGAAACGCGACGCGACGAGCGACGCGGCCGACGCGAGGAACGGAAAGCGCTTGATCATTTCGAACGCCCGCGACGCGACGGTGCGCGACCGATCGCCCGGCATCGCGTTGCGCACGATCGCCGAGACGGTCGCGGCGCGTCGCACGTCGAGGACGTGATGCGCG
>CAXTDA010000126.1:0-4420 GCA_964242935.1 uncultured Burkholderiaceae bacterium
ACGCCGATCGTGCGATAGAGCTGCAGCTGACGGTTCGCGAGGACGTCGCGGAACGCGTCGGCCGGACGCTCCGACCCGATGCTGTTCATGATCGCGGCATCGTCGGCCGTCGCGCCGTACGCGTAGAAGGTCGGCAACGTGCCGTTGGTGGTCCGCTGGATCGGCTCCGGCGTCCGCAGCAGGTCCTGCAGCGTCGACGTGTACGACGGACCGATCACGACGAAGGGGTGCGCGTACGACGGATCCTGCGCGGTCCGCGCCGCACCGGGACAGGCGGCGGTGCGCCCGTCGAGCAGCTCGCGGAGCACGAAGAAGCGGCAGGCCGACTTCTCGCCGAACACGTTCTCGTCCAGCCACAGCGTCAGGATCGCCGGCCCGCGCTCGTCCTTCGCGACCATCCATTCGTACGCGATGAACTCGGGCAGCCCCGCGCCCGCGGGCGGCAGCACGTAGCCGAGATGCTCGGGGTCGGCCGGGATGAAACCCATGCGGTTGAGGCCGGCGAGCGCGGCATAGCGCGTGCGGCGCCGGAACTCGATCGACTCGGGATACGCGCCGCCCGGGATCATCACGCCGAGCACCAGCGCGCTCGCGGTCCGTTCGCTGCGGACGGCGAGCTGGCGTCGCAGGTCGGCCGGCGCGTGGTTGCCGGCGTCCCCGGGATTCTTCGCGTCGGCCCGGCCGCCCGCGACGGCGCCGAGCGGGTCCTGCCACAGCCGCGCGTCGACGTCCTGCTTGCCGGCGTACGCGTAGACCTTCGACTCCGCACCGCCGGGCCGCGAACCCTGCCACGGCACCTCGCGCGCGAGGAAGATTCCGGCGACGAAGAGGACGGCCCACACGATTCCCGTCGTCGGCAGCGGTCCGGTCGATGTCTTCTTGTCGTTCGCCACCGGCGTCTCCGCTCGATCCGTCGGATCGGTGTCACCGCGAGCTTACGTCACGATGGCCTGGCATCGGCGCGTACGACGCCGGGCTCCCGCCTTCGCGGGAACGACGAAGCCGGATGGTCAATCCACCACGATGTGCTGGTACGCCGGCGCGAGCGGTGGGTACTCGGGGTCCATCTTCGCCAACGCGTCGCGGACCAGCGTCGCGACCATCAGGTTGCGGTGGTCCTTCGAGTCCGAAGGCACCACCCACCACGGCGCAGCCTTGGTCGCCGTATGCCGCAGCGCGTCGGTGTACGCCGCGAGGTTCGCCCCCCAGCGCGAGCGCTCGACGAGATCGTTCGGATTGAACTTCCAGTGCTTCTTCGCGACGTCGATCCGCGACTGCAGGCGCTTCTTCTGCTCGTCGGGCGAGATGTGCAGGAAGCACTTGACGATCGTCGTTCCGTGCCCGGTCAGCATCCGTTCGAAGTCGACGATCTGCGCATAGCGGCGGCGGCACTCCGCCATGTCGGCGAGCCCGAGGACGCGCTCGGCGATGACGGCCTCGTAATGACTGCGGTTGAAGACCGCGATCATTCCCTTTCCGGGTACCCGGGCATGGACGCGCCACAGGAAGTCGTGCCCCGACTCCTCGCTCGACGGCGCCTTGAACGCCGAGACGACGAGTCCCTGCGGATGGGTGCGCGCGAACGTCGCGATCGTCGCGCCGTCCTTCCCCGACGTGTCGAGACCCTGCAGGACGACGAGCAGGCTCCGGCGGCCTTCGGCGTAGAGCCGGTTCTGCAACTCGCCGATCTCGTATTGCAGCGCCTGCTGGGCCGCATCCATCGCGGCGTCGTCGCCGGCGTCGAGCACCTGATCGTCCGGCGCGAACGTCGACAGGTCGAGCTTGTGGTCGTCGGCGAGTCGATAACGCTTGAAGGGATCGGGCATGGCGGCCAGCCGGGAAAGAAAGACACGAGCCTAACGCAACGCGGTGGGCCGGCGCGGTGTATATCCTCCGGCGATCCATCGACTCCCCGCGCCATGCCCGATCTCGTCGCCGGCGAATTGCTGCCGGTCTTCTTCTACGGTCTCTTCATGGACATGGACGTCCTCCGCGCGCGCGGCATCCATCCGCGCGCGATCGAGATCGTGACGGTGCTCGACCATCGCATCCACCTCGGCGCGAAGGCGATGCTGGTGCCCGCCGCCAGCGGTCGCGCCCGCGGCATCCTCGCGCTGCTGAAGCGCCACGAGTTCGACGCGCTCTACGCAGGCCTCGACGAGTACCGCGAGGAATACGTGACGGCGATGCACGCGGACGGGCGCCGGATGCCGGCCGTGACGATGGTCCATGCCGAACCATCGTTCGATGCGCCGCCCGATCCGGTCTACGAGGGACGCTGGAAGGCGCTGATCGGCCAGCTGCGGCTCGACGAGGCGGTCACGCCGCTCCGCGTGCTCGGCAGGCGTTCGTCGATCAACGTGCGGAAGGTGCTCTGGCTCTGCGCGGAACTCGCCCTCGCGGTCGACCTCGAGGAATGGGGTCAGGGCTCACTCGACCTCTCGTCGCCCGAGTTCCTCGCGCTCAACCCGAACGCGATGGTGCCCGTCATCCAGGACCGCGATCTCGTCCTCTGGGAGTCGAACACGATCTGCCGCTACCTCGCGGCGCGCGAGGGCCGCGACGACCTGCTGCCGGTCGCGCCGGCCGCGCGGGCGCGCGTCGAACAGTGGATGGACTGGCAGGCGACCGAGCTCAACGCCGCGTGGCGCTATGCGTACCTGGCGCTGGTCCGGAAGAGTCCGGCGCATGCCGACCCCACGGTCATCGACGCCAGCGTCGCCGCGTGGAACCGGCTGATGACGCTGCTCGACCGCGAGCTCGACCGCACCGGCGCCTACATCACCGGCCCGCGCTTCACGCTCGCGGACATCGGACTCGGCCTCGCGACGAACCGCTGGCTGATGACGCCGATCGATCGGCCGCGCCTGCCCGCGGTCGACGCGTACGTCGACCGCCTCGTCGAACGCGAGCCGTACCGGCTGCACGGCCGGAACGGGCTGCCTTGAGCGCGATGACCCCGGCGTCGCAGGCCGCGCTCCGCATGACGCCGGCGATGGTCACGCTGTTCGCGTTCTGCTGCGGCGCGATCGTGGCGAACCTGTATTACGCGCAGCCGATCATCGACCTGATTGCGCCCGACATCGGCCTGACGCCGACCGCCGCGAGCCTCACGGTCTCGCTGACGCAGTTGGGCTACGCGATCGGGCTCTTCTTCGTGGTGCCGCTCGCGGACCTGGTCGAGAACCGCAAGCTGCTGATCGCGACGACGCTGCTGTCGGTCGCGAGCCTCGGCATCGCGACGCTGGTCCGCGACCCGCTCGTGTTCCTGATCGTGTCGTTGCTGATCGGCTTCGGCTCCGTGTCCGCGCAGATCATCGTCCCGATGGCCGCGCATCTCGCGCCCGACGCGTCGCGCGGCCGCATCGTCGGCAACGTGATGGGCGGCCTGATGCTGGGCATCCTGCTGGCGCGGCCGTTCTCGAGCTTCGTCGCCGACCACTTCGGCTGGCACGCGGTATTCGGCACCGCGACCGCGCTGATGATCGCGATCACGGCCCTGTTCGCCGCGTACATGCCGAAGCGGCAGCCCGATCACGCAGCGACCTATCCGGCGCTGCTGCGCTCGCTCGGCACGCTGTTTCTGCACCTGCCCGCGCTTCGCCGCCGCGCCTTCTACCAGGGCTGCCTGTTCGCCTCGTTCAGCCTGTTCTGGACCGCGGCGCCGCTCGAGCTCACGCACCGGTACGGCTACACGCAGACGCAGATCGCGGTCTTCGCGCTGATCGGTGCGCTCGGCGCCGTCGCCGCGCCGGTCGCGGGACGGCTCGCCGACGCCGGGCACACGCGCGTCGCGTCGCTCGCCGCGATGTCGATGGCCGCGCTCGGCTACTGGCCGCTGGCGCTGGCGCCGTCGCTCGGCGTCGCCGGGATGATCTGCACCGGCGTGCTGCTCGACTTCTGCGTGCAGATGAACATGGTGCTCGGCCAGCGCGAGATCTATGCGCTCGACGCCGCGAGTCGCGGTCGGCTGAACGCGCTCTACGTGACCGGCATCTTCATCGGCGGCGCGACGGGATCGCTGATCGCGAGCCCGCTGTACGCGCACGGCGGCTGGCCCTGGATCGTGATCGCGGGCAGCGGCTTGCCGCTGCTCGCCCTGCTGCGCTTCGTCGCCGGCGGTCTGCGCTGACGACGCCGATCAGAACAGGTGGCGGACGCCGATCTGTCCCGACCACGGGTTGAAGCCCGGCGGCGCGTTGGCCGCCGTGTACAGGCCGTTGTTGCTGTTGTCGCCGATGATGAACGCCGCCCCGCTCTGGTTCACGATCCGCGAGAACGTCAGGTACAGGTCGGTGCGGCGCGAGAACGCGTAGTTGCCGCCGAGGCCGAAGAAGTTCGCGTCGTTGAACTGCAGCGGACTGTTGTTCGTCTTGTACTTGTTGTCGGCGCGGCCGGCCACGCCGATCACCTTGAACGC
>CAXTDA010000126.1:4520-9502 GCA_964242935.1 uncultured Burkholderiaceae bacterium
GTCACCGAGTTGTCGAAGCGCGTGACGTTGCCGACCGCGTAGTTGGTGCCGCGCGCGACGGTGCCCGCCGCGAACGGATCGGCGTTCGCCCACGTCTGGTACAGCGGCGTGTATTCGCGGCCGAAGCGCAGTTCGCCGGCAGTCACACTGCCGATGCCGACGATCGCACGGCGCCCGAACAGACGGCTGCCGGTCGAGCTGTTCGGCGACGTCGGCGTGGTCGGGGTGATGTTGCCCTGCGGCGCGCTGTTGTCGCTGAGGTCGAAGTCCTGCTCGAAGTTGAAGACCGCCTTCACGCCGTTGCCGAGGTCCTCGGTGCCGCGAAGACCCCAGCGCGACGATGCCTCGCCGCCGCTGCCGAGCGACTTCAGCGTGCCGATGGCCGTGTGGTCGACGCGGATGTCGCCGTCGGCGATGCCGTACAGCAGGACGTTCGTCTGTGCTTGGGCGGCGCCGGCGGCCACCAGGCCGGCGGCGAGGGCGATGAGCTTCTTCTGCATGGGACTCCTGATTGTTTTTTGTCCTGCGCCTTCGCAACGGGGGCGAAGGTGGTCGATCCGGACGGACGCACGAATTGTCGCCGCGGAGCCGGAAGTATCGATAAAGCCGATCATTTTTTGTAGCGAACTGTCATATCCATGCAACGCGTCCACGCAGTCCTCACGATCGTCGTGGAGCCGCTCAGGACGTCGCGCGTCGCACGTCGATCGACGAGAGCCAGCGCACGTGGCGCGGCCCGGACCGCGTATCGCGGCCGGACACGAGCACCAGCGGTCCTTCGCCGTCGGCGATCGGCACGCCGTCGGCGGCATAGGCAACCACGACCGCATCGCCGATCGGGCCGTTGAAGAGTTCGGCCCACGAGAAGACCGCGAGATAGCCGTCGGTGGCCGCGGCGACGTAGTAGCTCCGGCGCAGGTCGAAGCGGCCTGCCTCGACCGGCTTGCAAGACGCGACGAGGTCGCGCAGCAGCGCCCCGCGATAGGTGCGCGAGTCGCCGCCTTCGCGCCGCAGGACGGCGTCCTGCGCGTCGAAGGTCGCGAGTTCCGCGATGCCGAAGGCCGTGGGCCGCTCGACCAGGCCCGTGACGCGGACGGTCGGCGACCCCTGCGCCGAGTCGGCGAGCGCAGGGCTGCCGTGGGCCGCTGTCGCCACCAGCACCGCTGCGCCGCGAATGAATCGACGCCGCGCCTCGAACGAGGTCACTCGCGAGGTCCCGCGCGACGTCACGGCGCCAAGAAGCCGTAGCGTGTCAGCACCGCCCGCGACGGCGGCGACGCAATGAACTGCACGAAGTTCTTCGCGAGTGCGTCGTTGGCGCTCCCCTTCAGCGGTGCGATCGGGTACAGGATCGGCGCCGGGGTCGGCACCGTGTACAGCACGCGGACCCGGTCGGTCATGATCGCCGCGTCCGTCGCGTACACGAAGCCGGCATCGACCTCGCCGCGCGCCACGTAGTCGAGCGCCTGACGCACCGACTGCGCGCCGATCATCTTCGGCTCGACGACGTTCCACAACCCCGCTTGCTCGAGCACGGTCCTCGTGTAGCGCCCCACCGGCACGCTCGCCGGCTGCCCGATCGCGATCTTCGCGAAGCGGTCGTCGCGCAGGTCGGCGAGTCCGCCGGCGGTCGCCTTGCTGTCGGTCGGAACGATCACGACGAGCGCGTTGCGCACGAAGTCGACGCGCGTCGACGCGTCGACCAGGCCCTGCTTCTGCGCGTCGTCCATCGTTTCCTGGTCGGCGCTCGCGAAGACGTCGACCGGCGCGCCCTTGACGATCTGCTGCAACAGAGCGCCGGACGCGGCGAAGTTGAACTGCACCCGCGTGCCCGGATTCTGGTTCTCGAAGGCGGTTCCGAGCTCGCGGAACGCGTTCGTCAGACTGGCCGCGGCGGAGACCGTGAGGTCGGCGGCCGAAGCGACGGTCGCAGAGAACAGCAGCAGGGCCGCGAGCAGCGCGGAGCGTCGAAGGGGTCGGGTCATGGGCGGCGGCTCCGGTGCGCAGCGGCCCGGCGGCCGCAAGGACGCGTAATATATCCCGGAATATAACGAGGCAATGGCCGACGGCGGCGAAGGACCGGCGGCGTATCCCATTGAATACAACGGAGGGAGCTGTCGATGAGACGATTGTTCGGATGGGCGGCGGTGGGCCTGGGATGCGCGGCTGCGCTGGTCGCGAGCGCCGGCGCGGAGCCGACGACGCAGGTACGCCTCCACGGCGACGTGCAGCGACCGACGACGCTGACATTGCCGACGCTGCAGGCCGCACCGGTCGTCACGCAGACCGTCACGTTCCAGAGCGGCAACACCCCGCAGACTCATACCTATCTCGGCGCGAGCCTGTGGGGCACGCTGAGCGACGCCGGCATCGTCGTCGATCCCGCGGTCCGCAACGACATCCTGAACAAGTTCGTCGTCCAGACCGGCAGCGACGGCTACCGCGTCGTCACGTCGCTCGGCGAGATCAATCCGGCCTTCGGCAACCGCCCCGACATCCTCGCCTACGCCGAGCGCATCGGCACGACGACCGCGCCCCTTGGCGTCGACGGCCTCGTGCGGACGACCTCGCCGGGCGACTTGCGCGGCGGTCGCTACGTCTCGAACCTCGCCGATCTCGACGTGCGCACGGCGACCCCGGCGATCGGGGCGAGCGGCGGCGGTCCGTCGACGGCGTTCACGGTTCGCGGCGACGTGGCCGCGAGCCGCACGTTCGACATGGCGGCGCTCGAGGCGCTAGCGCCGCTGCTTCGCACGGTCAACGGCATCACCTACACCGGCTTCAGCCTGTGGGACTTGCTGACCTCGGTCGTCGGCGTCCCGTCGAACCCGGCCGTCAAGAACGACCTGCTCGGCAAGTATGTGGTCGCGACCGGCAGCGACGGCTACCACGTCGTGTTCTCGCTCGGCGAGCTCGACCCGGCGTTCGGCGGCGAGCCGGACTTCATCGCGTACCTCGCGAACGGGGCGCCGCTCGGCGCCAACGGCTTCGCGCGCATCGTCGTGCCGAACGACATCGCCCGCGGCCGCTGGGTCTCGAACCTGACCGGCCTGGAAATCTTCAGCGTCGCGGAACCGGGCAGCGCCGCGCTGATGTTCGTCGGCCTGCTGACGATCGTGGCGCTCGGGCGGCGACGCCGCGGGACGCCATCGATCGGCGCCTGAGCGTCGCGGGTCAGGTCGGCGCGGGCATGGCGATCCGGGGCAGGACCGCCGCGACGCTCGCTACGCCGGCGCTCCGCAGCGGCACGAACGGCACGCGGCTGCGCGCGCAGAGGCGCTTCAGGTTGCCGGCCGAATCGTGGTCGATGCAGTCCACCGGGAACAGCACCACGTCCGCGCCAGCGACCGCCGGCGCGAGCAGGCCCTTCCGGTCCTCGACGCCCCCGTCGTGGCTGCGAAAGAGGCCGCCGCGCGCGACGACGAGCGCACGGATCGCCTGGGTCGACGAGGGCCGGCCGCCGACGTAGAGCACGCAACGACCGCCCAGGTCCGGCGTCGCCGTCGGTTCCGCGGTGTCGTCGAGTTCCGTCGTCCCCGCGACGATGTGGGCCTCGAGCGCCGCGAGCTCGGCTTGCAGCGCGTCGTGCTGCTGCCGAAGGTCGTCGAACGTCGCGCGCAGTTGCCGGGTCGTCGCCTCGGCCGCCGCGCAGGCCCGTTCGGCGCTTTCGCGACGGGCATCGTGGAGGGCCGCTTCCGCGGCTGCGGCGCTCGCAATCGCTTCGTAGCGTTCGACGGCCTCGGCCAGCGCGGGGTCGCCGCGCGCGGCAGCGGACGTCGCAGCGCCGACGCGCTCATCCAGCGCGCGGAGTTCGGCATCGCGCGACGTCATCTGTCGCTCGGCGCGTTCGCGAAGGGATGCGAGTTCGTCGCGCAGGCCTGCGTTCTCTTCTTCGACGCTCGCGAGGCGACGAATGTCGGCGCGATTGGCGGACCCGACCAGGTGCGACAGCATGTGAACGTCGCCGAACGCCAGACGGATCAGGTCGCCGCTCGCATCGCGATGGGTGAGGACGGCCCAGTACGCGCCCGGGACTTCGCCCTGACGCAACGCGGACTTCCACCACGGTTCGAGCGCCGCATCGCCGTGCAGGCGCGCGGCGGCGGCGAGCGCCGCGGCGTGCTTCTGGTCCAGCGCCTTTTGCAGTGCCCGCGCCACGGCGCCGCGCTCCGACACGAGGCGGACCGCCTCGTGATGCACGTCGAGATCGCTGGCGTCGAGCACGTCGAGATGACGTGCCATCAGGCGTCGCAGCTCGACCGTGCCGAGGCAGGTCCCGATCACCGAGCAATGCAGATGGCCGTCGAGATCGGCGAGACGACGACGCCCGTTCGTGATCTCGGGCCCGGCGTGCTCGTGGTCCTGCGGCCCGGAGGTCGCGAAGGCGGACGGCACGACGACATCGATCGGACGGACGGGAACCGCGAGCTTGAAAGGTGGTGTCGGCATGTTCGAACGAACGGCGATGTCGGACCGAAGCGACTCGGCGATATATTTACCGGAATATATCGCAGCCTCCATGCCGACGCCTGGTCCGGGCCGCGCCGCGGCATCCGTTGTACGCAGGAAGCCGGCAATGCTCTAATCGCAGCGACGTCGAACGATTCGACCCGATCGCGGACCGCCATGCCTTCCACCGCCGCCCGAGCCACGCCGAAGCCCGGCACGTCCCGCAAGCCCGCCACGGCGAAGCCGGAGACCCGCTTTCGCCTGCGCGTCACCGCCGGCGACGCGATCGCGATCGGTCCCGGTAAGATCGCGCTGATCGAGGCGATCGCCGAGACCGGTTCGATCACCGCCGCCGCGAAGCAGCTCGACATGTCGTACCGACGGGCCTGGCTGCTGCTCGACGAGCTCAACCGGTCACTCGCGAAGCCCGCGGTCGATTCGGCGAAAGGCGGCCAGCACGGCGGCGGCAGCCGGGTCACGCCGGTGGGGCTGCAGCTGATCGCGCTCTATCGCGGGATCGAGGCGACGGCGGC
>CAXTDA010000127.1:0-4179 GCA_964242935.1 uncultured Burkholderiaceae bacterium
CGACACGCCTTCCTCGGGCTGCACGTGGAGGATCAGCTCGTTCGGCGGCTGCGTCGCACGCGGCAGGTCGCGGAACAGCGCGTACGGCACCCGCTTGAAGCGGATCGCGATCTCGGTGCGCCGCGTCGCGAGCGCCTTGCCGGTCCGCACGTAGAACGGCACGTCGGCCCAGCGCCAGTTGTCGATCGCGAGCTTCATCGCGACGTAGGTCTCGGTCGTCGAGTCGCGCGCCACGTTCGGCTCGTCGCGATAGTCCTTCACGCGCTTGCCGAGCACGGTGCCCGCCCCATAGCGGCCGCGCACCGTGTCGTTCGCGGCCTCGCGCGGCGTCAGCGCGCGGATCGCCTCGATGACCTTGGCCTTCTCGCTTCGCACCGCGTCGGCGGAGAACGAGTTCGGCGCCTCCATCGCGCACATCGCGAGCAGCTGGAACATGTGGTTCGGCACCATGTCACGAAGCGCGCCGGTCGCGTCGTAGAACGATCCGCGGCCCTCGACCCCGACCGTCTCGCTCGCGGTGATCTGCACGTGGTCGATGTGCTGGCGGTTCCAGAGCGGCTCGAAGAAGCCGTTCGCGAAGCGCAGCACCATGATGTTCTGCACCGTCTCCTTGCCGAGGAAGTGGTCGATGCGGAACACCTGCTCCTCGCGCAGCACCTTGAGGATCGTCCGGTCGAGCGCCTTGGCCGACGCGAGGTCGTGGCCGAACGGCTTCTCGATGACGAGACGCCGCCAGCCGTTCTTCGACTGCTTCAGCATCTGCGAGGCCGCGAGCTGCTGGATCGTCGGCTCGAACAGCGACGACGCGATCGCGAGATAGAAGATGACGTTGCCGATCGCGCCGGGCGTGCCGTTCGCCTCGCCGTCCTGCTTCTTCGCCGGCTTGCCGTTCAGCGAGCCGATCAACCGGGTCAGTTCGACGTACGCGTTCGGGTCGCCGAGGTCCGCCGCGAGGTAGTGGATGCGCTCGCGCAGGAACGTCCACTTGCCGCGGTCGAGCGCGGTACCGTCGGCCTTCGCGTCGGACTCGCCGAAGCGCTTCCGGATCGACGTCGTCAGGTCGTCGCGGTACTGCTCGTCGGTCATCGGCGTGCGCGCCACCGCGACGACGCGAAAGCCGGGGTCGAGCGAGCCCGCCCGCGACAGGTTGTAGAGCGCCGGCATCAGCAGGCGATGCGTCAGGTCGCCCGACGCGCCGAAGATGACGAGCGTGCACGGCGGCGCCGGCGGCGCGTCGACCTGGTCGATCAGCGCGGACTCCGCGCCACGCCGCTTCTTCGGGGCGTTCGTCGTCTTCGCCGCGGTCGCCTTGTCGGTCATGCCTTCTTCGTCACCCCTTCGAGGTGCCCTCCGAACTGGTGGCGCATCGCCGACAGCAGCTTCTCGCCGACCGTGTGGTCGCGGCGCGAGCGGAAGCGCGCGTACAGCGACGCGGCGAGCACGTTGACGGG
The DNA here is from genome assembly GCA_964242935.1 of uncultured Burkholderiaceae bacterium. Taxonomy (GTDB): domain Bacteria; phylum Pseudomonadota; class Gammaproteobacteria; order Burkholderiales; family Burkholderiaceae_D; genus CAHJXF01. The sequence goes on from CAXTDA010000127.1 coordinate 1,452, forward strand.
CACTTCCTCCTCGACCGCGGCCTCGAGCGTCCAGCGCCCTTCGCCGGAATCGGCGACGGCGCCGGTGAAGGCCGACAGCGTCGGGTCGTCGGCGAGCGCGATCGACGTCAGGTCGAGCAGCCACGACGCGACGACGCTACCGCGCCGCCAGACCTCGGCGACGTCGGCGAGGTTCAACGTGAAGCGCTCGGCTTCCGGCAGCTTCAGCGACGACTTGTTGGCCATGATGTCGAAGCCCTCGGCATAGGCCTGCATCAGCCCGTACTCGATGCCGTTGTGGATCATCTTGACGAAGTGGCCCGAGCCGACCGGTCCGCAATGCAGGTAGCCCTGCTCGGCGCGCGGATCGAGATCGTCGCGGCCGTCGCGCTTCGGCGTCGTCGCGTAGTCGCCTTTCCCCGGCGCGAGCGACGCGAGGATCGGGTCGATGCGATCGACCGCGGCCTTCTCGCCGCCGATCATCATGCAATAGCCGCGCTCGCGGCCCCACACGCCGCCGGACGTGCCGATGTCGACGTAGAGGATGCCGTCCTTCTTCAGGTTGAGCGAGCGGCGGATGTCGTCCTTGTAGAACGTGTTGCCGCCGTCGACCACGATGTCGTCGGCGGCCAGCAACGGTCGCAGCGCCGCGATGGTGTCCTCGGTGATCCGGCCCGCCGGCAACATGATCCAGATCGCGCGCGGCGCCTGCAGCTTTCCGACGAAGTCCGCGAGGTCGCTCGCGCCGGTCATGCGGTCGGCCGCGAGCGCCGCGACCGCGTCCGGGTTCACGTCGTACACCACGCAGTCGTGCCCCTTCTCGGTCAACCGCCGCGCGATGTTGCCGCCCATGCGTCCGAGTCCCACTATGCCCAATTGCATCGACAGCTCCTGTTGACGGTCAAGGTGATGATCAAGCCACCGGCTCGGACTCTTCCGCGGCGCGGCGCGATTCGATCACGTCGGCGAGCGACTGGTGCGCCATGCACGCCGCGCGCGACAGGCCGAGGGCCGAGTTGATCAGCGACACGTGCGAGAACGCCTGCGGGAAGTTGCCGAGCTGGCGCTTCGCGACCGGGTCGTATTCTTCCGCGAGCAGGCCGACGTCGTTGGCGATCGCGAGCAGCCGCTCGAACAGCGCGCGCGCCTCGTCGTCGCGGCCCTGCAGTCGCAGGTTGTCGACCAGCCAGAAGCTGCACGCGAGGAACACGCCCTCGCCGGGCGGCAGTCCGTCGGTTCCCTCGACCGTGCGATAACGCAAGACGAGGCCGTCGACGACGAGGTCGCGCTCGATCGCGGCGACGGTGCCGATCACGCGCGGATCGTCGTGCGGCAGGAAGCCGATCATCGGGATCAACAGCAGGCTCGCGTCGAGCGCGTCGGACCCGTAGGTCTGCACGAAGGCGTTTTTCTTCACGTCGAACGCCTTCTTGCACACCTCGTCGTGGACCTTGTCGCGGAGCGCCCGCCAGCGATCGACCGGCCCCGCGAGCCCGAACTTCTCGACCGACTTGATCGCCCGGTCGAGCGCGGCCCAGACCATGATCTTCGAGAACGTGAACTGCTGCGGGCCGTCGCGCGACTCCCAGATGCTCTGGTCGGGCAGGTGCCAGATCGACTCGAGATGCGCGAGCAGCTTCAATTGGAACGGCCAGATCGTGTCGTCGTCGTCGATGCCGCCGAGGCGCGCGTAATGCAGCGCGGCCGTCACCTGTCCGTAGACGTCGAGCTGCAACTGGTTCGACGCGGCGTTGCCGATCCGGACCGGCTTCGAGCCTTCGTATCCGGGCAGGCAGTCGATCTCCCACTCCTCGAGGCGCTGCTCGCCCGCGAGGCCGTACATGATGCGCAGCTGCGACGCGTCGCCGGCCACCGCGCGCTCGAGCCACATGCGCCACGACCGGGCCTCTTCGTAATAGCCCGCGTTCATCAGCGCGAACAGCGTCAGCGTCGCATCGCGCAGCCAGCAGTAGCGGTAGTCCCAGTTGCGGACGCCGCCGATCAACTCGGGAAGCGATGTGGTCGGTGCGGCCACGATGCCGCCGGTCGCGCCGAACGTCAGCGCCTTTAAAACCATCAGCGAACGCCGCACGATGTCGGTATAGCGGCCGGCCTCGACCGGCCGCTCGCCCCACTTCGTCCAGTACGCGACGGTGTCCTTCAGCGCCTGCTCGCCGTCGAACGGCGCCGGCAGCGGCAGATGCGAGGCGACGTGCGTCAGCACGAACGCGACGCGCTCGCCGGCGGCGACGACGAAATCGCCGACCGTTTGCATCGCCTCGCCGACCAGCTCGAACGGCGCGCGGAGCACGATCATGCTCGGGCCCGCGATCGCGCGGATGCCGTGGGTGTCGTCGGGCAGGCGCGTGACCCACGGCGTCGTCGAGCCGTAATTGAAGCGCACGCTCGTCTCGGTCCGCATCGCGACGCGACCCGACAGGCCGACGACGATGCGCACGATGTGCGAGACGCCGTCGTCGCGCGGCGGCATGAAGTCGACGACCTTCGCGCGGCCTTCGGCCGTCTCGAACGTGGTCTCGAGAATCAGCGTGTGGTCGCGATATTCGCGGGTGACGACGGCGTCGGCATCCCGCGCCGCGATCCGCCAGCGACCGTGGTTCTCGTCGCCGAGCAGCGCCGCGAAACAGGCCGCGCTGTCGAAGCGCGGCACGCAGAACCAGTCGATGCTGCCGTTCCGCGCGACGAGTGCCGCGGTCTGGCAGTCACCGATCAGCGCGTAGTCTTCGAT